>NZ_CCXI01000011.1 GCF_000820705.1 Clostridium polynesiense
ATATAATAGATATAAATACTATAAGATAATTAGAAGTAGAAGCATACTACCCTTGTATAAACATGCTTTAAAAAGAATTAAGCTTTTAGGATACAAAAAAAGTTTGTGGAATACCGATAGAGAATTTGTTAAAGCTATTAATAATGAAAGCTTAAAAAGAACTATGGAGGAATTGGTGGAATTTGTATATGAAGAATATTACGGTGGACTGATAAATGACTCAGATAAGAGGATTTTGGAGCAAAAACTTGAGGAATCAATTAAGATTTCCTATAAAAATAATATAAAGTATTATATTTATAGGTTTATATTATATTAAAAAGATATCAATATAATAATATAAAAGATGATATTTAAGCATTGCTCTGCAATGCTTAAATATTTATACTTTTATATCTTTGTTCTTATTTATTTAACTTTATTTTTAAAGATAAATAATATTATTTGATATAATATAATATGGAATTATATAAAAATAATTTTACAAAGGAGCTATAAGAATGAAATACAAATTAATATGTACCGATATGGACGGTACACTTTTTAATAGTAATAAAGAGATAAGTGAAAGAACAAAAGAGGCTATAAAAAAGGCTCATCAGCTAGGAGTGAAAATTGTACTCGCTACCGGTAGGATATATAATTTTGCTGCTTTATATGCGGATACCTTAGGGATTGAGGCACCTGTAATCTCCGCCAACGGTGCATTTGTAAGGAGCAAAAACCATAAAGATGTAATATATAAAAAGGTTATCGGACTTGAAAATAACATGAAAATACTAGCAATTTTTAATAAATACGGTATAGTGCCTCATTATTATACTCCTGATTCAGCTTTTTCAGGAGAACTGGTACAGGCAGCTAAAGTATACATGGAAAGAAATAAACTGGTACCTGAAGAGTTAAGGGTAAATGTTAATATTATAAAAGGTCAGGACAGCTGGGAAAAAGTATTTAAAGAGCATGACGAAGAGATATTGAAATGTATAGGAATGGATGATGATCTAGAAAAGGTTCTGAAGGCTAAAGAGGAGCTGAAGAAAATTGATGGTATTGAAGTTTCAAGCTCCTTTATAAATAATATAGAAATTAACGGTAGAGAAGTAACTAAGGGAAGAGCAGTGGAAATAACCGCTGCATTATATGATATAGACAGGGAAGAAATAATATGCATTGGAGATAATGAAAATGACCTTTCTATGATTGAATACGCAGGACTTGGAGTGGCTATGGGGAATGCAGAAGAACATGTAAAGCAGAAAGCCGATTATGTCACAGATACAAACGATGAAGATGGGGTTGCCAAAGTTATTGAGAAGTTTGTTATAAATGAGCATATTAATGGAAACAATAGATAAATAATACTAGTTTAATTCAACATTCTTATTTTGACTAAAATATATTATTATTGTAGTATATTTAAGTAAAGAATTTTATCTTACTTAGGGTGGAGGTATATTTGTGAATTTAAATATAGTATTATTTCAGCCGGAGATTCCACAAAACACTGGAAATATTGCAAGAACATGCGTACTGACTAACTCTAAGCTTCACCTTATAAAGCCTCTTGGATTTAGTCTTGATGAGAAGCATTTAAAAAGGGCAGGACTTGATTACTGGCAGTATTTAGATCTGGAGGTACATGAAAGCTACGAAGAGTTAAGAAGTAAGTATCCGGAAGGAGTCTTTTATCTTTCAACCACGCATGGAAGCAAATATTATGATGATGTAAAATATAATTCCGGAGACTTTATTATTTTTGGAAGAGAATCCTCAGGTTTACCTCAGTATATTAAAGATGAAAATGGTGAAAGATGCATTAGAGTACCAATGCTGCAAACAAGTACCCGTTCTCTTAATCTATCTAACACAGTAGCTATAGTAGCATACGAAGCTCTTCGGCAAAATGGGTTTCCAAATATGAAATAAGGGGGATTATCTTTAAATGACAAAAATTAAAATTATTACTGACAGCACTTGCGACTTAAATCAAGAGTTAATCAAAAAGTATGATATAGAGGTAATTCCTCTTATTATAAACATAGGGGATGAAAGCTACTTAGACGGAGTAGACATAGATATTAAAACGCTTCTACATAAAATGGATGTGGAAAACGCTTCTGCTTCCACTTCTCAAATAATACCAGGCAGATTTCATGAAGTGTATAAAAAATATGTAAGTGAAGGGTATAGTATCATATCCATACATCTTTCTTCAGAGATGAGCGGAACCTACCATTCAGCTTGCCTAGCAAAAGAAAGTTTTGAAAATGCTGATATTAATATCATAGATTCAAGAAATGTTACCAGCGGATTAGGATTACTGGTGCTTAAAGCAGCAAAATTAGCAGAGGAAGGCAAAACAGCAAAAGAAATTGTAAGTATTATAGAAGAATTAAAACCAAGAGTTAAAAGCCTATTGGGTTTTGAGAGCTTAGACAATTTAGTGCGGGGTGGAAGGTTGTCAAAAACAGCTGGAATAATAGGTTCTATGCTTGGAATAAAGGTTGTATTAGGTGTAGTAGATGGAAATATGGCTGTTAAAGAGAAGTTCAGAGGCAGTAAAAAAGCTATAAAGTACATAATAGAAAACTTTGAGAAAAGCGGATATATTCCAGGGGAACCTGTAATGCTCCTGAGCATAGAAAATAAAGATATATATGAGCCTCTGAAGCAGTATTTAGTAAGTAATAATATCGAATATATAGACAATCAAGTAGGATGTACAGTAGGAATACATTCAGGTCCTAAGGCCTGCGGAATTTTCTTTCTTTCATAAATAAAACAGCGGAACACTCCGCTGCTTTTTTTAATCTGTAAATATTTGTGCTGCATAGCTTTTTCCGTTATCTCCTGATACGATTCCAATCCCCATTTTGGTAAAACTATTATTTAATATATTAGCTCTGTGTCCTGAGGAATTCATCCAGCTGGATACTATTTTTTCCGCAGTAACAGAAGTCCTTAGGGCAGCAGAATTTGAGGCGCCCATCATCCATATATTTTCTCCTATGGTATTATAGCTGTGTCCAAAGCCTTTCACAACTTCCATAGGGGAGTTTGTATAAGGAGAATTATGGCTGAAATAGTTATATTGAAGCATCTCATTTGATTTATATCTGGAAGCCTGCCTGAGCTTATCATTAAACACAACGGGATTAAGACCTGCCTTTGCTCGCTCTGCATTAACAAGCTCAAGAACCCTATTTTCAACCTGCTCCATATAATCAAAGCTATATTTCATTGGAATGGCTGGAAGGGTGCCTGTAGCTATATTCACGTTATCTTTTGGAGGAGCTGGAGTTTCAGGTACTGCATTAATACCGGGGGTGTCGTTGGAGGCATTTCCCGCTGAGCTATCCGTACCTCCTGCAGAAGGTGAAGTCTGAGTACTACTGCCGGAATTAGGAGGCTTACCTGAGGATTTGGAGGGATCTTCTGTCTTGGTTCTTGGAGGTTTTACCTCAGGCTGTGCAACATTTTCATTTCTTTTTCCTGTAACCTCATTGGGAAGCTTTGAATTTTCATCAGCTGGAGGCGATTCAGGAAGAGGGGCTTCACTGCTGTAATTGCCCGTATTATCCTGATTAGGATCAGTTATATTCACTCTGTTCCTGCTGCTGCATGAAGTTAAAAACGTCATTATAATTATTAAATAAATAATCTTATTCATAATAATCACCCTGCCTTTAATAGATTGATGTAAAAAAATGCATTTTTCATTTTTATTTATTTAATTAACTATATTTTTAGTTTTTCCAATGGGATGTATTTATATTTATAATAGTTAAAAATATAATAAAGTTATAGATATTTTTAAAAACATAGTATATAATTATAAATGAAAGTTTTGAAAATGTGATGGATGATATTCTCGGGAGAGAACCTTTAAGGGTGGCCGAAGGAATAAGTAATATCTGCCAAATATTATGAATCTCTCAGGCGAAAGTACCGTGAATTGACATAACTCTGGAAAGCATAGCACCGAAGGAGTAAATCTCTCAGGTTAAAAGACAGAGCATAGGCGCTAGCCTTGCTTTGTCTTTTTTTCATGAAAAGATAACGGTTTCATAGTTAAGTTTTCCATGAAAGAAAAAAATCATTAAAAAAGAATAATTTTAAATAACGGAGGAAAAATGATAGAGAAATTCTTCATTATAACCAATAATCCGCTGTGCCGGGATTCTTTTAAGGATTCCTATAAAGTAAATTACTTAGAAGGCACTGTGTCGGAAGTTTTCAGCGCAGCCAGGGATTATATCCATAAAGGACATATTCTTTTAACTCATCCGCTTTTAAGCAGCATTAAGCCTAATGAAACTCCTTATCGCTCAATACTTATATCTCAGGCTTCCAAGCCTGGAGTAGATATGAACTCATTAGAAATAATGGAGAGTTCAATACATACATTAGAAAAATTTCTTAGGGATTTTAAAACTCCAAAGTGGAATGAAAGGATATTAGAGGATTTTCAATTCATCGACTACGATTTAACATTAAATGCAATAAGATAACTCAAGTCCTATTTGTTATAAAATTAACAAATTCTGCGACTTTTTAATATTAATAATATATTTAGGAGGGGAATTTATGTCTCATATTTATGACACAATAATAATAGGTGGTGGACCTGCAGGATTATCAGCTGGATTATATGCTGCCAGATCAAAAATGGATACGCTTCTTATAGAAAAAGGAAAATTTGGAGGACAGACAGCAACTACAGCTGAATTGGAAAACTATCCAGGATCTATAGAGGAATGTACCGGACCAGGGCTGATTGAAAGAATGAGGAAGCAGGCTGAAGAATTCGGAACATCCTTTGTAAAAGACGAAATAGTTGAAGTTGAACTGGAAGGTACAACTAAAGTTGTTAAAGGAATAAAAGAAACATACAAAGCAAAAACTATAATAATAGCTACAGGAGCATATCCAAGACTTGCCGGCTTCAAAAATGAAATGGAGCTGAGAGGAAGAGGCGTTTCCTATTGTGCTACCTGTGATGCAGACTTCTTTACTGAGCTTGATGTTGCAGTTATAGGCGGAGGAGATTCTGCATTAGATGAAGCTATTTATCTAACTAAATTTGCTGAAAGTGTAACTATAATACATAGGAGAGATCAGTTCAGAGCTGCTAAGTCAATTGTTGAAAAAGCTTTAGCTAATCCAAAGATAAAGGTTATATATGACTCCATAGTGCTTGAAGCTAAAGGTGACGAAATACTTGAAGGGTTAGTTCTCAAAAATGTTAAAACAGAAGAAATAAGCGATTTGACAGTGGATGGCTGCTTCGTGTTTGTAGGATATCTTCCAATAACAGAGATATTTAAAGGTAAGATAAAATTAACTGAAAGAGGAGATATAATTACAGACGAGGAAATGAGATGCTCGGTTCCTGGAGTATTTGCTGCAGGAGATGTAAGGGAGAAATCCTTAAGACAGGTTATAACCGCAGCAGCTGATGGTGCTATTGCAGCAACTACCGCTGAAAAGTATATTGAGGCAAATGCCAGTCTTTATACTGAAGAATTAGTTTTAAGCTAACAAATTTATAACAATATAAAATCATTAAGAAAGGATGGGATAAAAATGTTAGAACTGAATAAAGATAACTTTGAATCAGAAGTATTAAATTATTCAGAAAAGCCTGTATTTGTTGACTTCTGGGGTGACAAATGTGAAATCTGTAAAGATTTAATGCCTGGAGTTCATGAGCTAGAAAACAAATATGGAGATAAGATTAAGTTTGCCAGCCTGAATATCAGCAGCGCAAGAAGGTTAGCTATAGGACAGAAGGTTTTAGGACTTCCAACTATGATAATCTACAAAAACGGCGAAAGAGCAAAAGTAATAACTCCTGATAAAATAAGCAACCTGGCAGATGTTGAAAGCTTCATTAAAGAAGAATATGACAATCTATAATTCCAAAATAAAATGTTAAAAGGGGTGGGACCTTGAAACTTGAATTAGGATACATTTATATTAAAGACATTCAGTTTGGAGACTCTACAAGAGTAGAAAACGGAGTTCTTTATGTAAATAAAGAAGAGCTATTAAAAGAAGTTTCCGGAGATGAAAGAATAAAAAGCATAGACTTTGATATTGCAAGACCCGGAGATGAAACAAGAATTATTCCTGTAAAGGACGTTATTGAACCTAGAGTAAAGGTAAATGGCAAGGGAGGAATATTCCCAGGTTTTATAAGCAAAGTAGATACAGTAGGTTCAGGCAGAACGCATGTACTTAAAGGTGCTGCTGTCGTTACAACAGGAAGCATAGTAGGTTTCCAGGAAGGTATCATTGACATGAGCGGAGAAGGAGCAAAATACACTCCATTCTCAAAGAACTTTAATTTAGTTGTTATCTGCGAGCCTGTTGATGGAATATTAAAGCATGACCATGAAGAAGCTGTAAGAATGATTGGCTTTAAGGCTGCTGCTTATCTGGGAAAAGCAGGAGCAAAGGTAGAACCTGATGATGTTAAAGCTTATGAGACATTACCTCTTTTAAAGCAGGTTGAAATGTATCCTGAGCTTCCAAAGGTAGTATATGTATATATGCTTCAAACTCAGGGCTTACTCCACGACACTTATGTTTATGGAGTAGATGCTAAGAAGATAATACCTACCTTCATATACCCTACAGAAGTTTTTGACGGTGCTATTGTAAGCGGAAACTGTGTTTCTGCCTGCGACAAAAACCCAAGCTACGTTCATATGAATCATCCTGTAATAGAGGATCTTTATGAAAGACATGGTAAGGACATAAACTTCTTAGGTTGTGTAATTACAAACGAAAACGTATATCTTGCCGATAAGGAAAGAAGCTCAAACATGACTGCTAAATTAGTAGAATTCTTAGGAGCTGATGCGGTAATCATATCAGAGGAAGGCTTTGGTAACCCTGATGCTGACCTTGTTATGAACTGTAATAAAATAAGCGAAAAAGGCATTAAAACAGTTTTAATCACTGATGAATATGCCGGACAGGATGGAAGTTCACAATCCTTAGCAGACTCCACACCTAAAGGTGATGCTGTAGTTACTGGAGGTAATGCTAATGAAGTAATAACCCTTCCACCGATGAAGAAAGTAATAGGACATCCAGACGCAGCTAATATAATAGCCGGCGGATATGTTGGAAGCTTGAGAGAAGATGGCTCTATAAATGCTGAAATACAGGTTATAACCGGTGCTACATCAGAAGTTGGCTTTAACTATATCACTGCAAAAGGATTCTAATATATAGGAGGTAAATTTATGTTACAGAATAAAAAAGTAATAGCTATAGGAGATAGAGATGGAATACCAGGACCAGCTATCGAAGAATGTGTAAAAAGTGCTGGTGCAGAGGTAGTATTTGCATCTACAGAATGCTTTGTTTGAACCGCCGCTGGCGCAATGGATCTGGAGATCCAACAAAGAGTAAAAGACCTAACTGAAAAATATGGTCCAGAAAATCTAATAGTTGTTTTAGGCGGAGCAGAAGCAGAAGCTTCAGGACTTTCTGCTGAAACAGTAGCTGCTGGAGACCCAACTTTTGCAGGTCCTTTAGCAGGAGTTGAACTTGGATTAGGAGTTTATCATGTAGTTGAACCTGAAATTAAGGATGAATGTGATGCTGCTGTATACGACGAGCAATGCGGAATGATGGAAATGGTGCTTGATGTTGATGCCATCATAGAAGAAGTAAAAGCAATAAGAGATCAATACTCAAAATACTAAACCCAAAAGGGGGGATAGGCTTTGTTAAAGGTAGTACATTATATTAATCAATTTTATGCTGGTATAGGTGGAGAAGAAAAAGCAGACCACAAACCAGAATTAAGAGAGGGCTTCGTAGGTCCTGGAATGGGATTAAACGGACTGTTAAAAGGCGAAGCTGAAATAGTAGCAACTATAATATGCGGAGACTCATATTTCAACGAGAATATGGATGAAGCAAAAGAAGAAATATTAAATTATGTAAAACAGTACAATCCAGATTTATTTATAGCAGGACCTGCATTTAATGCTGGAAGATATGGAGTTGCCTGCGGTGCCATAGCAAAAGAGGTTGAAGAAAAATTAAACATACCTGTACTTACAGCTATGTATACTGAAAACCCTGGCGTTGATCTATATAAAAAGAGTCTTTATATAGTTGAAACAAAAAACAGCGCAGCAGGAATGAGAGCTGCTCTTCCAGTAATGGCAAAGTTAGCTTTAAAAATTGCAAAGGGTGAAGAAATACTTTCACCGGAAGAAGAAGGATACATTGAAAGAGGAATTAGAAAGAACTACTTTGCATCAGAAAGAGGTTCTAAGCGTGCAGTAGATATGCTTGTTAAAAAATTAAAAGGCGAAGAATTCAAAACTGAATTCAAAATGCCTGTTTTTGACAGAATTGAAGCTAATGCACCAATAGTTGACATGAAAAAAGCAAAGATTGCTCTTGTAACTTCCGGTGGTATAGTTCCTAAACACAATCCTGATCACATAGAATCCTCCAGTGCTTCGAAATATGGAGAATACAGCATAGAAGGAGTTCAGGAATTAACTGAAGCTACCTATGAAACAGCACATGGCGGTTATGACCCAACATATGCTAACACAGATCCAAACAGAGTACTTCCTGTAGATGTTTTAAGAGCTATGGAAAAAGAGGGAAAAATAGGATCACTTCATAACTTATTCTATTCTACAGTAGGTAACGGTACTGCAGTTGCTTCCTCAAAGAAGTTTGGAGCAGAGATAGGTGAAAAGTTGAAAAATGCCGGAGTGGACGCAGTAATTTTAACGTCTACTTGAGGAACCTGTACACGTTGCGGAGCAACGCTAGTTAAAGAAATTGAAAGAGCTGGTTTACCAGTAGTTCATATGTGTACAGTAACACCTATATCCTTGACAGTTGGAGCTAACAGAATACTTCCAACAGTAGCTATTCCACACCCATTGGGAAATCCGGCACTTTCTCATGAAGAGGAATATGAATTAAGATACAAATTGGTTGACAGAGCTTTAAAAGCTTTAGAGACTGAAGTTGAAGGACAAAAAATATTTGAATAATTAATTTTTAAACACGGAAACTTACAAAAATACTATGGGTACAAGGAAGGGAACTTTACAATTAAACCCTTACAAGGTGCTTTCCGTATTTTTGTAAATCCGTGTTTAATAAAGTTATAAGAATGTTTGTATAATTAAAATGTAAAATTATTAAAGTGATATGGAGGTTTTACAATGAATTTTCCTGTTATTAAAAAAGCATCTTATATACTTGTTAATACTCCTGATATGATACTGCATAATGGAACAACCCTTACAGCTGAAAGGGAAAGCAATCCGGATTCAGAGTTGTTAACTAAGGTACCAGAAAATTTAAGAAGCTTCGAAGATGTTGTGGCTTATGCTCCAAACCAAACTTACATAGGCAACACGACACCTGAACAATTATCTGAAAGACCAAGACCATGGCATGGCGAAAAGGTTGAAGGTGCTGACAGATTTGGTGAGTTCGGTGAAATAATGCCTCAGGATGAATTTTACGGTCTTATGAAGGTATCTGATGTTTTTGACTTAGTACTATTGGAAGCAGGATTTACTGAAGAAGTAAGAGGAAAGTTCGCTGCACATCCAATATTAAATAAAAAGGCTGATGCTCTTAAGGCCGGAGTTGATATTGAAGAAATAAACAAGCTTATTGGAAATGGTGTTGCTGAAGGACTATATATAAATGGCAAGGTTGTAGGCTGCGTTAAAAGAGCTCATGAATTTGATAAAAATCTTTCTTCTCACATAATAGTTGAAAACCTAGCTGTTAAAGCATCAGGAGTTTTAGCTTTAATGCATTTAGTAAATAACAGCGATGTAAAAGCAGAAGAAATTGATTATATAATTGAATGTTCTGAAGAAGCTATCGGAGATATGAACCAAAGAGGCGGAGGAAATATAGCTAAATCTTTAGGTGAAGTTGCAGGATTAAAAGGAGCAACAGGTACAGATATGAGAGGTTTCTGTGCAGGTCCTACCCATGCACTTATAAATGCTGCCTCCTTAGTAAAATCAGGTATATTTAAAAATGTTGTTATAGTAGGCGGCGGTGCTACAGCTAAACTTGGAATGAACTCAAGAGATCACATCAAAAAAGGACTTCCGGTTTTAGAAGACTGCCTTGGAGGTTTTGCAGTACTCATAAGTGAAAATGACGGTGTTAATCCTGTTTTAAGAACAGATATAATAGGTAGACATACAATAGGCCATGGAGCTTCTCCACAGGCAGTTTTAGAAGCATTAGTTCTTGAACCTTTGGAAAAAGCAGGACTAAAAATTACAGATATTGATAAGTATGCTCCAGAAATGCAGACCCCTGATATTACTGAACCTGCAGGAGCGGGAGATGTTCCTACTCAAAATTACAAAATGATTGGAGCCCTTGCAGTAAAAAAAGCTCAATTAGATAGAAAAGAACTTCCTGAATTCGTTAAGAAGCACGGATATCCTGGATATGCACCTACTCAAGGACATATACCATCCGGTGTACCAATTATAGGACACGCAAGAAACAGAATAATGCAGGATGAAATGAATAACTTTATGGTTATAGGAAAAGGAAGTTTATTCTTAGGAAGAATGACAAATTTATTTGATGGTGTTTCAATTGTAGTTGAAAAGAACAGCGGTGTTAAAGAAGTTCAGCAGGAGATTTCCAGAGAAGAAATAAAGCAAATGGTAGCTGATTCAATGAAAGATTTTGCAGCTTACTTAATGAATAAGTAAGGAGCGTGAAAAAAATGGAAAAAGATGTACTTCAAAAAGTAATAGGTGAGGTATTTAACGAAATAGCTGACAACATTAAAGATGGAAGCTATGGAAAGAAAACAAAGATAGGCCTTACTATTTTAGGCTCAGAACATGGCGTAGATGTTATGGTAAAAGCTGCTGAAATAGCAAAAGCAAGATATCCTCAAATAGACATAATACTTATAGGACCTAGGGTAACGGAGGATTTTACAGTAGTTGAGGCTTCTGATGCAGAGGAAGGCCACAAGAAAATGGTAGAGCTTTTAAACAGCGGTGAAATTGATGGATGTGTAACCCAGCATTTTGAGTTCCCAATTGGAACATCTACCATGGGTAAAGTTGTTACTCCAGCTAAAGGTAATGAGATGATCATTGCCAGCACCACCGGTACCTCTGCAATAAACAGAGTAGAAGCTATGGTTTTAAACTCAATAGGCGGTTTGGCAGTGGCTAAAGCAAATGGTATTAAATCACCGAAACTTGGAATACTAAATATCGAAGGTGCAAGAAAGGTTGAAATAATACTTAACGAGCTGAAGGAAAATGGCTATGAAATAGAATTTTCAAGCTCTCAAAGAGCAGATGGAGGAGCTGTAATGAGGGGGAATGACCTCTTGATGGGTACTCCTGACGTTATGGTCTGCGACTCTCTAACAGGAAATCTTCTTATAAAAGTATTTTCCTCTTTCAGTACAGGAGGTAATTATGAAACTACAGGAGCGGGCTATGGACCTGGAGTAGGAGATGGCTACGATAAGGTTATAAATATAGTTTCCAGAGCATCCGGAGCTCCTCTTATAGCTGAAGCAATTAAATTCTGCTCTGAAAGTGCAAAGAATAATCTTCCTGCTTTAGTTAAAAAGGAATTCGAAGCTGCAAAATCCGCAGGACTTTCTTCTGTACTTGAAAAACATTTAAAGCCAAAGGCAGAGGTAAAAGAAGAAGAAGTGAAGATGCCTCCTAAAAAGGTTGTAACCTATTCCATAGCAGGTATTGATATACTTGAATTAGAAAATGCCTGCAGAACCTTATGGAAGGAAGACATTTATTCTGAAAGCGGAATGGGATGTACCGGTCCAATCATACTTGTTCCAGAAGAAGATGGGAAAAAAGCCGAGGATATCTTGGTAAAATCAGGTTATAAAGCTTAATTGAGTGAAATACTAACAAATTATCTGTTTACTAAGTTAAAATAATTTGTACTTTATTTCTATAATTAAGCATATATAATGAAATAAAGTAAATATTATTTCAAAAATATATAATAATAATTGTTAAATTGAAATAAAAAGTACAAAAATTTTACTCTTTAATTTTAAAAGATATTTAAAAAAGTTAACCCTTATGCTATAATTACTAAAGTAAATAATAAATGATAAAGTTTACAATTGATATTTCGTTCATTATTTTTTAAAATAATGAACGAAATATAGTGTTTTCTTTCATTTTTTTATTTATAATATATATAATGCCAAATATAATTATTATTAATTATATTAAATGGTACTTAAAGTTATATTTAGGAGGGGTTTATATTATGAAAAAAAGATTAGTTGCAGCTTTATCAGCTTTTGCTGTAGCAGCTACAGTACTTGCTGGTTGCGCTAAACCTGCGTCTGAGCCTCCAAAAACTGGTGGAACAGATACAGCAAAAAAACTTAAGGTTGGACTTGTAACTGACCAGGGCGGAGCTAATGATGGTTCCTTCAACGAGTCAGCTGACAGGGGAATAAAAAATGCTGCTAAAGAGCTTGGAATCGAAAGATTAAATCCAATCGAATCAAAGCAGCAGGAACAATATCAACCAAACCTTAAAACAATGGCTGGAACCGCTGATTTAGTAGTTGGGGCAGGATTTATGATGATGGAATCCATGAAGGAAATTTCAAAACAGGTTTCAGACAAGAAATTCTTAATAGTGGATGCTGTTGTTGAAAATCCAAACGTAGCTTCATTCTTATTCAAAGAGCATGAAGGTTCTTTCCTTGCTGGAGTTATGGCAGGAATGCTTACTAAAACCAACAAAATCGGTTTTATAGGCGGAAAAGAAGGAGACGTTATTGGAAGATTTGAATCAGGTTTTATAGCTGGTGTAGCTGCAACAAATCCTGAAGCAGCTAAAGGCTTAATGCCAAAGGATGCAAAATCCCATGGTCAATTTGTTAAATATATAGATGACTTCTCAGATCAAAGCAAGGCTAAAGAAGCAGCCAACATGCTTTATAACTCAGGAGCAGACATTATATTCCACGCTGCTGGCGGAGCCGGTGAAGGATTATTCAAAGCTGCTCAGGAAAAGAAACTTTGGGCTATAGGTGTTGACTCCGATCAGGCTATAACACTTCCAGCTTACAAAGACGTTTTATTATTCTCCATGATTAAAAAAGTTGACGCAGCAGTTCTTCAAGGTATAAAAGATCTTAAAGATAACAAGTTCCCAGGCGGAAAGCTTGTTAACTTAGGTATTAAAGAAGACGGTGTTGGTATATCCGAGACTGTACACGCAAATGTAACTGCTGAAGCAAAAGATTTAGCTAAAAAAGCTGAAGCTCAAATCAAGGAAGGTAAAATCGTAGTTCCAGGAACATTAGAAGAGTTATTAAAGTTCCAAGCTCCTGCTCTTAAATAATTGTAGGAAAAATGTTTAAGGCTAGATGTGAGAGCATCTAGCCTCTTCTATAACAGGAGGAGAGTAATAATGGAAAAAGTAATTGAAATGAAAAATATCACAAAAGTTTTTCCAGGTACTATAGCAAATGATGATGTAAATTTTGACCTGCAAAAAGGAGAGATTCACGTTCTTTTGGGAGAAAACGGAGCAGGTAAAACTACTCTCATGAACGTTTTATACGGTCTTTATCAGCAGGAAAAAGGGGAAATATATGTAAAAGGTCAGCTTGCAAATATTAAATCTCCTAAGGATGCTATTAAGCTTGGAATTGGTATGGTACATCAGCATTTTATGCTTGTGCACAATTTCACCGTTGCCCAAAACATGGTGCTGGGATATGAGACAAAAAAGGGTATAGTAATGGATATGAAGGTAGCAGAGGAAGATACCAAAAAGCTATCTGAAAAATATGGCTTTAATATAGATCCTAAAGCTGTTATTCAGGATATGACAGTTGGACAGCAGCAGAAGGTAGAAATATTAAAAGCTCTATATAGAGGCGCAGAAATACTCATACTGGATGAACCTACAGCGGTTCTGACACCTCAGGAAGTTA
>NZ_CCXI01000012.1 GCF_000820705.1 Clostridium polynesiense
AAATACTCATACTGGATGAACCTACAGCGGTTCTGTCACCTCAGGAAATTAACGAACTTGGAATCATACTTAAAAATTTAGTAAGAGAAGGAAAATCTATAATATTGATAACTCATAAGCTCAAGGAAGTTAAAAGTATGAGTGACAGAGTTACCATAATAAGAAGAGGTAAGGTTATAGATGTAGTTAATACAAAAGATACTGATATTGACTCTCTTGCAGAAATGATGGTAGGAAGAAAGGTCAATTTAGTAGTAGAAAAAGAGAAATCAAACACAGGAGAAACTGTTTTAAAAATAGAAAAACTAAAAGTTCTGGATAACAGAGATTTACCTGCAGTAAAAGATGTTAGCCTAGAGCTTAAAAAGGGAGAAATTTTAGCCATTGCAGGTGTAGATGGAAATGGACAAACTGAATTAATTGAGGCTATAGCGGGTCTTAGAAAGTCCCTGCAGGGAGAAGTTTACTTAAATGGTAAAAACATAACTAATAAGACTCCTAGAGAAATAATTGAAACCGGTTTGGGACATATTGCGGAAGACAGACATAAAAGAGGGTTAATACTTGACTTCTCCTTAGTGGAGAATTCTGTTTTAGGATATCATTATAAAGCTCCTTTTGCTAAAGGAATTATGATGGATTATCAAAAGGTAAGAGAATGGTCAAAGAAGTTAATTAAAAATTATGACTGCAGAACACCAAATGAAGATGTTAATGCGGCAGCCCTATCTGGTGGAAATCAGCAAAAAATAATCGTTGCAAGAGAAATTGAAAAAGACCCCGAAGTAATAATAGCAGCTCAGCCTACTAGAGGTTTGGATGTTGGGGCTATAGAGTATATCCATAAAAGGTTAGTTGAAGAAAGAGATAGAGGCAGAGGGGTGCTTTTAGTATCCTTAGAGCTTGATGAAGTTCTCTCTCTAGCAGACAGGATTGCAGTTATTTACGATGGTGAAATTGTAGATGTTTTAAAAAGAGAAGATGCTACAGAGCAGAAGCTTGGTATATTAATGGCTGGCGGAAGCTTGAAAAAATCGGAAAATGGAGGAGAGGCAAATGAATAAAAGTAATACGAAATATCTAAAGTCTTTTAAAGGCATTGGCACTTCAATGCTGGCTATTATTGTCGGACTGCTTGTATCTGTTCTATTTGTTGTTATCTCCTCAGATAAAGGTATAATAGAATCAGCCTCCACGCTATTTGAATCTCTGTGGAAGGGAAGCTTTGGTACTTCAGATAACTTAATTGAAACTATGGTGTTTGCAGTACCTCTTATTTTTACAGGACTTGCACACGCCATAGCATTTAAAACCGGACTTTTTAACATTGGAGTTGAAGGTCAGTTTATAATAGGTATGCTTATTGCAGCTGTGATAGGAATTATTCCTGGACTACCTAGAATAATACATCTTCCCTTAGTACTTATAGGAGGAGCTTTAGGGGGAGCAATCTGGGCTGCTATACCAGGTTATCTTAAAGCTAAAACCGGTACCAATGAAGTTGTTAATACTATTATGATGAACTTTATTGCAATGCATATCACTAACTATGTTGTTAATTCAACTAAAGCGAAAGGTACAGAAGCTACTGCCCTTCTTACTGAAAGTGCAAGTCTAACAAGGTTTTTAGGAGATCAATACAGACTAACAACAGGTATATTCATAGCTTTGATATTTGTAGTAATAGTTTACTTCCTTCTGTGGAAAACAACTATTGGATATGAATTAAGAGCTGTTGGATCAAACCTTTTTGCTGCGGAATACGGCGGAATAAACATTAAGAAAAATATTGTTTTAGCAATGGCTATTTCAGGTTTAATAGCAGGACTTGGAGGTGCTATACACATTTCCGGTGTTCAGCATCAGGCCTTTAAGCTCTTTGGATTCCCTAACTTCGGTTTTGATGGAATCGCTGTTGCTTTAGTTGCTAAGAGTAATCCTTTTGGAGTTATTTTCTCTGCTATATTATTCGGTGCATTAGATCTAAGCTCAGGAACATTGATGTTATATGGAATTTCCAAATCTGTATCATATTTAATTCAAGGTACAGTAATACTGTTTATTGCAGCTGAGAATATTTATAGATTTATCGGAGAAAGGAGAAAGAAGGAGGTAGTAAAGAATGAGTAACGAAACAAGTATTTTATTAATTGGTCTTATTGCTTCTACGTTAAGGTTGGCTACTCCTCTTATATTTGCCACCTTAGGTGGTGTTTTCTCTGAAAAATCTGGAGTTGTAAATATTGCATTGGAAGGAATAATGACAGCAGGAGCATTTTTTGCTGTACTAGGTTCTCATATTACAGGAAATGCATGGATGGGACTTTTAGTAGGAGTGCTTGGCGGAGTGCTTATGGCTGCAATACATGCCTTTTTAAGCATCCATCTTCAAGCTGAGCAGGTAGTTTCCGGTGTTGGTATCAACGTTTTTTCTTCAGCCTTTGTAGGATTCCTGCTTTATAAGGTATTTGGAAACCCTTCTCAATCAGGATCTGTAGCATCTATTCCATATCCTAAAGAGTTCTTTTTAAATCTGCCCATAATAGGTGATACCTTTATAGGAACCATATTATCTGATTTAAACTGGTTTGTTTGGCTTGCATTCATAATGGTAGCTCTTTCAGCATTTTTATTCAATAAAACTGCTTTAGGACTTAGAATAAAGGCTGTAGGTGAGCATCCTAAAGCTGCAGATACTCTAGGTATAAGCGTTTATGGCATCAGATATTTTTCAGTTATAATGTCAGGTGTACTAGGAGGCTTGGGAGGAGCAACCCTTTCTATAGGTATACTTAATTCCTTTAGAGAAAATATGGTCAGCGGAAGAGGTTTTATCGCCTTAGCAGCTATGATATTCGGTAACTGGAAGCCTAAAAACGCCATGATTGCATGTCTGCTCTTTGGATTTGCAGAAGCACTTCAGCTGGCAGCACAAGGATTTTCAATTAAGCTTCCTCAGGAGTTTTACGCAGCCTTCCCATATGCCTTAACAATGCTTGTATTGGTTGGTGTGGTAGGTAAGACACAGGCTCCTGCAGCGGATGGAGAACCATATAAAAAAGGACAGAGATAGGTCAGAGCCTAAGCATAAGCTTAAATTAGCTTGACTTATAAAATATAATTTAAAGGAAAAAGCTTAACATATTTTAATCTAAAGATTCAGCCCTCTGAATCTTTAGATTTATTTTTTATAAAACCTTTTAACTTCATGGTGCAGGAAGTATGTAATCCTTTTAAACTCTACATTATTAAACTTTATATGTTATAATTAATATAAAACTACTAAGATTGTATGGTGATTTACGATGAAATTAGATTATAGTTTAAATTTAACCCAGGATCAAAAGTTAATTATGACGCAAGCCATGCAGCTTTCGATACGACTTCTTCAGATGTCTACTTTTGAATTAAAGGAATACATAGATAAAGAGTTTTCTGAAAACCCTATCCTGGAAGCTCAGTATGTAAAAAGCGAAGAAGAACAAAAAATTCAGGATAGAATAAATTACAAGGAAATGATTAAATACCTTGAATTTGATAATTATGGTTCTCAGAATTATTCATCTTACAATGAGGATTCAGATATATCACCCTTTACCTTCATAAGCAATAAAAAATCCTTAAAAGAATATCTTCATGAACAGATTGTAGATCTTCAGAACGACAAATATATAAATTCCATATGTGATTATTTAATAGAGAACATAGACGAACGAGGATATCTTCCTATGGATATAAAGGATATATGCAGGGAAATTAATGTTACTGTAGCCCAGGCAGAAGAAGCTTTAAGCATATTAAAGAGCCTGGATCCTCCTGGAATAGCAGCAAAAGATTTAAAAGAATGTCTTAAGCTTCAGCTAAAAAGAAAAGGTTTTTATGATGAAAGAATCTACTATATCATTGAAAACCATCTGGAAAATCTTGCGGACAATAAATATATTGTTATTGCCAGGGAAATGAACATTGCTCCTCAAGAAGCTCAGGCTTTAGGGGATATAATAAAATCCTTAGAGCCTAAGCCCTCCAGAGGCTTTTATACAGGAGAAGATACAAAATATGTAATCCCTGACGCATATATAAGAAATATTAACGGTGAATATTATATTGTGATGAATGATGATGTACTTCCTAAACTCTCCGTTAATTCCATGTATAAAGAGATTATAAAGGAGGATAAGGACAAGGAAGCTGCAGAATATGTTAAAGATAAGCTTAATTCAGCTATGTTTTTAATTAAAGGAATAGAAAGCAGAAGAAGTACCCTTTATAAGGTTTTAGAGAAGATCATAGAAAAGCAGAGGGACTATTTTGATCGGGGAGAAGATTATTTAAAGCCAATGACTTTAAAGGATATAGCTCAGGAAATAGATATGCATGAATCTACCGTAAGCAGAGCTATTAAAGATAAATATATTCTTACAGAAAGAAAAACCATTAAAATAAGAGATTTATTTGTAACAGGAATACAGAAATCAATGTCTAATGAAGATGTAGCAACCTCTAATATTAAAAAGAAGATTAAGGAGCTTATAGATGAAGAGGAAAAAAGCAAGCCTTTGTCTGATCAGGCTCTTTGTGACATATTAAATGCTATGCAGTTTGAAATATCAAGGAGGACGGTAGCTAAATACAGAGAGGAGCTTGGCATAAAAAGCTCCAGTAAGAGGAAAAGGTTTTAAAGAAGCATGCAATTTGTAATTGTATGCTTCTATTTTATTAAATCCTTTAAAAGGTTGTTGACAGAAAGTTTACTAAATTAGTATTTATTTGCCATAATATTAATGTTATTATAATTAATAAAATACCAGTACCTAGAGAATAATAATATCAATGAGTAAAAGATTTTTCTAAAATATTTTAAAATACCCTTTAAAATCTCACAGCTTTAGTTTATAATAATTCTTGTGGGACACAAATTAAAAGAGTGGGACAGTTGAAGACCAAAGGAGTGCTTATCTTGCAGGAAATATTAAGATTACAAATGAAAATTATTCCTGAGCTTATTGAAACTTTAGAAAAAAGGTATAGCATTCTTCGAACTATATACTTTAATCAGCCTATCGGTAGAAGAATTCTAGCTAATAAATTGGAACTTGGCGAGCGAATTGTAAGAACTGAAATAGGCTTTTTAAAAGCCCAGAACTTAATTAATATCAGTGCTCCCGGTATGACAGTCACCAAAGACGGAGAAGAGGTTTTAGAGCATCTTAAAGGATATATTCATGAAATCAGAGGTATTACAAGCCTTGAAGATGACCTGAAGATATGCCTGGGAGTTAACAGGGTTATAGTAGTTCCCGGATGCATAGATACTGATAATGCAGTTCTAAAGGAACTGGGTAAAGCAGCAGCTAACTATCTTAAGAGCATAATTAAAGACAATGATATTTTAGCTCTTACCGGAGGAAGCACCATTAAAGAGGTGGTAGACAGTTTTCCAAAAACTTCTCAATATAAAAATATTTTAGTAGTACCCTCCAGGGGAGGGATGGGAAAAAAGATGGAAACTCTTGCTAATACTTTGGCCTCGGTGCTGGCTGACAAATTAAACGGAAGCTATAATATGCTTCATGTACCGGAAAACATAAGTGAAGAAGTTTTGGGTACACTAATGAAAGAAAAGGAAATAAAAGAAACTATAGATAATATACATAAAGCTAACATATTCTTATATGGAATAGGAAAAGCAGAGGATATGGCAAGAAAAAGGGGTATTTCCGAAGCACAAATCGAAGAACTGAAATCTCTGGGTGCAGTTGGAGAAGCATATGGATGCTACTTCAATATTCATGGAGAAGTGGTTTACACAACTCCAACCCTTGGTATAACATTGTGTGACAGCGGAAGGATAAATACTCATATAGCAGTGGCTGGAGGCAGGCATAAGGTTGAAGCTATTATAGCTGCTTGCATTAATCAGAAAAAGGTTACTCTGGTAACCGATGAATCTGCGGCAAAAGAAATATTGGCATTTGCTAATTTTAGTGCATAGATTAACTGTTTTGCTGCAATATAATTATTGATAAATATTTTTTTAAATATTAAATAAATTTTAGGAGGTAATATCACATGGTAAAGGTTGGTATTAACGGTTTTGGTAGAATAGGAAGAAACGTATTTAAGGCTCTTCTTAAGAACTATGCTGGAGAAGTAGAAGTTGTTGCAATAAACGACTTAACTGACGCTAAAACTTTAGCTCATTTATTAAAATATGACTCTTTATTTGGCAGATATGATAAAGATGTAAAAAACACTGATAACTCAATAATAGTTGATGGAAAAGAAATTAAAATATTTGCTGAAAGAGATCCAAAGAACATTCCTTGGGCTGAAGTAGGAGCAGAAATAATAATTGAATCCACTGGTTTCTTCACTGATGGAGAAAAAGCAAAAGCTCATATGGATCAGAACACTGTTAAAAAGGTTATAATATCAGCACCTGCTAAAAATGAAGATATTACAGTTGTTTTAGGTGTTAATGATGATAAATATGACCCAGCTAAGCATCATATAATTTCCAATGCATCCTGCACAACTAACTGTTTAGCACCTTTTGCTAAAGTTCTTCATGAGAAATTTGGTATAAAGAAAGGCTTAATGACTACAGTTCACTCATATACAAACGACCAAAGAATATTAGATGCTCCTCATAAAGATTTAAGAAGAGCAAGAGCTGCAGCAGAATCCATGATTCCAACAACAACTGGAGCAGCTAAAGCAGTAGCACTTGTATTACCAGAATTAAAAGGAAAATTAAACGGATTCTCCTTAAGAGTACCTACTCCTACAGTTTCATGCACAGACTTAGTAGCTGAACTTGAAAAAGAAGTTACAGTAGAAGAAGTTAATGCAGCATTCAAAGAAGCAGCAGAGAGCAATCTTAAGGGAATACTTGGATACGAAGAAGATCCACTAGTATCCATGGACTACAGAGGAGATGAAAGATCATCTATTATAGATGCTCCATCTACAATGGTTATAGGAGGAAACATGGTTAAAGTAGTTTCCTGGTATGACAATGAGTGGGGTTATTCAAATAGACTTGCTGACTTAACTGCTAAGGTTGGTAAAAATCTATAATATCCCATAATTTATAATATAGCACATAATAAGGTCTGGTTTTGTAGTTGATTTGGGCTATAAACCCAGACCATTTTACTATTAAACCTTTATTTATCACTAATTACATTAAAAGAGGTGGAAGTATGAATTTCAATAAAAAAACCATTGAAGATATAAATGTAAAAGGTAAAAGAGTCCTTGTAAGATGCGATTTTAACGTTCCATTGAAGGATGGAGTTATAACTGATGAGAACAGACTTAACGGAGCTATGCCTACTATTAAGTATTTAATAGAAAATGGAGCAAAGGTAATTCTATGCTCCCATCTGGGTAAGGCAAAAGGTCCTGATCCATCTAAAACTCTTGCTCCTGTAGCTAAGCGTCTTGGAGAAATGCTGGGTAAAGAGGTTGTTTTTGCAGCGGATGATGAAGTAGTGGGAGAAAATGCAAGAAAAGCTGTAAATGAAATGAAGGAAGGAGATGTAGTCCTTCTTGAAAATACAAGATTCAGACCTGAAGAAGGGAAAAATGAAGATGCTTTTTCAAAGGATCTTGCTTCCTTAGCTGATATCTATGTAAATGATGCTTTTGGTACTGCTCATAGAGCACACTGCTCTACAGTGGGAGTTACAAAGTTTGTGGACACTGCAGTATGCGGATATCTTATACAAAAAGAGCTTAAGTTCTTAGGAGGAGCTGTAGAGTCCCCTGAAAGACCTTTTGTAGCTATCCTTGGAGGTGCTAAGGTATCTGATAAAATAAATGTTATAAATAACCTTTTAGAAAAGGTTGATACCCTTATTATAGGTGGAGGAATGGCTTATACCTTCCTGAAAGCAAAAGGATTTGAAATCGGTACTTCCCTGGTAGAAGAAGATAAAGTTCAATATGCCAAGGAAATGATGGAAAAAGCAGCGGATAAAAAGGTTAAAATGCTTCTTCCTCTTGATAATGTAGTAGCTGATAAATTTGCAGCAGAGGCTGAACCGGTAGTAACTGAGGATGAAAATATTCCAAGCGGCTTCATGGGACTTGATATCGGACCTAAAACTTCAAAATTATATGCCGATGCGGTTAAAGATGCAAAAACAGTGATTTGGAACGGACCTATGGGAGTTTTCGAGTTTGAGAACTTTGCTAAAGGAACAGTAGAAGTTGCAAAGGCATTGGCAGAAACTGATGCTACAACTATAATAGGAGGAGGAGACAGTGCTGCAGCTGTAAATATATTAGGCTTCGGAGATAAGATGACTCATATATCTACAGGAGGCGGTGCTTCACTGGAATTCCTTGAAGGAAAAGAGCTGCCAGGTATAGCAGCATTAAATGATAAGTAATACAGAGGTTTCTCTGTATTACCTTTAATAATTAATAATGAGGTGTTAATATGAGAAAGGCAATTATAGCAGGAAACTGGAAAATGCATTACACAGTACAGGAAGCTGTTAAATTAGTTGAAGATTTAAAACCTTTAGTTAAGGATGCTTCCTGTGATGTAGTGGTTTGCCCTACATTTGTATGCCTTGATGCTGTGGTAAAAGCAGCTAAAGGGTCCAATATAAAGGTTGGAGCTCAAAACATGCATTTTGAAGAAAAGGGAGCTTACACAGGAGAAGTGGCTCCGGGAATGCTTGAAGCGTTAAATGTCGATTATGTAGTTATCGGTCACAGCGAAAGAAGACAGTATTTTGCTGAGACAGATGAAACAGTTAACAAAAAGCTTAAGGCAGCTTTTAATCATAATCTAATTCCTATTTTATGCGTTGGAGAATCTCTTGAAGAAAGAGAAGGAAATAAAACTGAAGAGATTATCGGAGCTCAGATAGAAAAAGATTTAGAAGGTTTAAAGGCTGATCAGGTAGAAAAACTTGTTATAGCTTATGAACCAATTTGGGCAATTGGCACAGGTAAAACAGCCACTTCTGAGCAGGCAAACGATACTATAAAAGCTATAAGAGCTATGGTGGCTAAAGCTTACGGCAGCGAGGTTGCCGATAAGGTTAGAATTCAATACGGCGGATCCGTTAAGCCATCAACTATAAAAGAACAGATGGAGCAATCTGATATAGATGGAGCTTTAGTAGGCGGTGCCAGCTTAATAGCTTCAGACTTTGCAAGCATTGTTAACTACTAAAATATTTAACAAATATTAATTGTTCAAGAATAGATAATATTTGTTAAGTTGTTTTTTACTGTTATAACTAGTATAATGTAAGGTAGCAAAAACAGTAAAAGTAATTAATTAAGTATATTTTGGAGGTTAACCATGGCAAAGAAACCAGTAATGTTAATGATATTAGACGGATTTGGTATAGCGCCTAAATCCGAAGGAAATGCTGTGGAAGCAGCATATAAACCAAACTATGATAAACTTTTTGCTACCTACCCTCATACACAGCTGCAGGCAAGCGGAATGGATGTAGGACTTCCAAAAGGTCAAATGGGAAACTCAGAGGTTGGACATTTGAATATTGGAGCAGGAAGAGTAATTTATCAGGAATTAACAAGAATAACAAAAGCAATTGAAGATGGAGATTTCTTTAAAAATGAAGCTTTAAATCTTGCAATGGATAAGGCAAAGGAAAATAATTCCTCACTGCATTTATTAGGTCTCCTTTCTGACGGAGGAGTTCACTCTCATATAGATCATGTTAAAGGTCTGCTGAAGCTGGCAAAATTAAAAGGTATTGAAAAAGTATATCTTCATGCCTTTATGGATGGAAGAGATGTTCCACCTTCCTCAGGTAAGGATTATATAATAGAAATAGAAGATTCAATGAAGGAAATTGGAACAGGAAAGGTAGCAACTGTCAGCGGAAGATACTACGCAATGGACAGGGATAACAGATGGGAAAGGATTCAGCTGGCATACAATGCACTGGTATTAGGAAAAGGTGAAACAGCTAATAGTGCTGTAGAGTGCACGGAAAATTCTTACCATGACAATAAGACAGATGAGTTTGTATTACCTTGTGTGATATTAGAAGATGGAAAACCAACCGCTACTATTAAGGATAAAGATTCCGTTATCTTCTTTAACTTCAGACCTGACCGAGCAAGAGAAATTACAAGAGCGTTAAATGATAAAGTATTTGCAGGCTTTGAAAGGAATAATTTAGATTTAACTTATGTTACATTGACACAATACGATAAAACTCTTGAAAATGTTATAGTGGCATACAGTCCTCAAAGCTATTCCAATACTTTAGGAGAATATATAAGCAGCAAGGGCTTAAATCAGCTGAGAATAGCTGAAACAGAAAAATATGCTCATGTAACCTTCTTCTTTAATGGAGGAGTAGAGGTTCCTAATAAAAATGAAGACAGAGTTCTTGTTCCTTCTCCAAAGGTTGCAACTTATGATTTAAAACCTGAAATGAGCGCTTATGAAATGACTCAAGAGGTTTTAACAAGATTAGATATGGATACTTATGATATGATTATCATTAATTATGCTAATCCTGACATGGTTGGACATACTGGAGTGTTTGAGGCTGCAAAAAAAGCCATTGAAGCTGTGGATGATTGTCTAGGCAAGGTAGTTCAAAAAGTCCTTGAAAAAGATGGAACAGTATTCATCACTGCGGATCATGGAAATGCAGAAATAATGATTGACTATTCTACAGGAAATCCAATGACCTCACACACTACAGACCCAGTACCTTTCCTATATGTATCCAATGACTCTGCAGGGAAGGCATTAAAGGATGGAGGAAAGCTTGCAGATATAGCTCCTACCATGCTTACAGAAATGGGATTGGATATTCCATCAGAAATGACAGGTAAATCCTTAATTTAATATAGCGTATAATAAACTGTATATTATTATTTAATATGCAGATATTAAATAGTATTTATATTATTTTAATAATATAAAACCAATTACATCAAGGAGGGTTAATAAAATGCTACAAAAACAATATGTAGAAATCGTAGACGTTTATGCAAGACAGATTCTTGACTCCAGAAGCTTCCCAACTGTTGAGGTTGAAGTTGTTTTAGAGGATGGAACAATGGGAAGAGCAGCAGTACCATCTGGTGCTTCTACCGGTATTTATGAAGCAGTTGAATTAAGAGATGATGACAAGTCAAAATACAACGGAAAAGGTGTATTAAAGGCTGTTGAAAATGTTAATGATTTAGTTGCTTCAGAGCTTATAGGCATGAATGTCTTTGATCAGCCGCTAATAGATAAAACTTTAATCGAGTTAGACGGAACAGATAACAAAGGTAAGTTAGGTGCCAATGCTACATTAGGAGTTTCCTTAGCTGTTGCTCAGGCTGCTGCTAACTACTTAGGATTACCTCTATATAAATATATAGGAGGAATAAATGCTAAGGTTCTTCCAGTTCCAATGATGAACATAATAAACGGAGGTAAGCATGCTGATAACTCAGTAGACCTTCAGGAATTTATGGTTATGCCAGCAGGAGCTGAAAGCTTTGCAGATGCATTAAGAATGTGTTCAGAAGTTTACCATGCTCTTAAAAAATATCTTAAAGAACAAGGACATGAAACTGGCGTAGGTGACGAGGGTGGATTTGCTCCAAACCTTAAGTCTAACGAAGAAGCTATTCAGGTTATAGTAGAAGCTATAAAGAAAGCTGGATATGCTCCAGGAAAAGACATATTTATAGCATTAGACCCTGCATCTTCAGAAATATATGAAGATGGAAAATACAACCTTGCAAGCGAAGGTAAATTATTATCCCCAGCTGAAATGGTTGAATACTATGCTGGTTTAGTTGAAAAATATCCAATCATCTCCATAGAAGATGGTATGGCAGAAGAGGACTGGGAAGGCTGGAAGCTTATCACTGATAGACTTGGAAGCAAAGTTCAGTTAGTTGGTGATGACCTATTCGTTACTAACTCTAAGAGATTAAAGATGGGTATTGATAAGGGAGTTGCAAACTCAATACTTATAAAGCTTAACCAAATAGGTACATTAACAGAAACTATAAATGCTATAGAAATGGCTAACAGAGCAGGCTACACTGCAGTTGTTTCCCACAGATCCGGTGAAACAGAAGATACTACAATAGCTGATTTAGTTGTAGCTATGAATGCCGGACAAATCAAAACCGGTGCTCCAGCAAGATCAGAAAGAGTAGCTAAGTACAATCAATTATTAAGAATTGAAGATGAACTTGGTGAAGTTGGTGAGTACAGAGGATTAGACGCATTCTTTAACGTTAAAAACATTAAGAATTTAAATAAATAATCCTGTTAAAATAAAGTAAGCCACAATTAATAATAAAGCTCCGGTTTATTTACCGGAGCTTTAATTACATTAAGAAAGAAAAAATGATGACAAAAAGTATAATACTATAAATGACCTTATTTATAAGGAATTAGTTGTATAATTCCTTAGGGTATGCTAAAATAGAAAAGATGATTTTTACTCTATGGAGGTGAATCCGGATGAAAACAACATTATTTGTTTTTGAAGTTATTTTATCTATTGTTTTAATAGTGTCTGTTTTAATGCAGCCTAGTAAATCCGACGGATTAAAAGGGTTAATGCAGGGAAGTACAGAAACTTTTTTCAGCAAAAACAAGAAAAGGACAAAAGAAGCAGCACTCTATAGAGTTACTATAGCTTCTGCTATATTATTTGCAATAAACACTTTAGCATTAAATTTAGTAAAATAGTATTAAATCTTTTTGGCTGACTTATTTTATAAGGCAGCTTTTTGCTTTTTCTATTTTTAGTTACAGTTAATTCCATGGGAAATAATAGATATTATTTATATTGTATAAAAAATTGCTGTTTTAATTAGAAAAAGTATAACGTTTTTATCCAATGTGTGATATTATATATTTATTAACAATGTATAGTGCACACTTTGTTTGTTGGAGGAGGAATAACATGACAAGCTCTATAATATTAGCCGTAAGCGGCGCAGCAGCATTATTATTTGCATTTATACTTGCAAAAAACATCACATCAGAACCTTCCGGGAACGAAAGGATGAAAGAAATTGCCGGGTATATAGAACAAGGGGCAATGGCTTTCTTAAGAAGAGAATATAAATATTTAGCAATCTTTATAGTGATAGTTTCTGTGATTATAGGAGTATTTATCAATATTCCCACTGCAGTATGTTTTATAGTGGGTGCGATATTCTCAATATTAGCAGGTTACTTTGGCATGAAGGTAGCTGTTAAGTCTAATGTAAGAACAGCAGAAGCAGCCAGAGACAGCCAGGGGAAAGCCTTAAAAATAGCTTTTTCCGGCGGAGCAGTAATGGGAATGAGCGTTGTTGGACTTGGAGTAATAGGACTTGGTATACTAGCAATTATATTTGATTTGGATACTTCTTATTTAACAGGCTTTGGTTTGGGGGCAAGTTCCATAGCTTTATTCGCAAGAGTAGGAGGAGGAATTTATACTAAGGCTGCAGACGTAGGAGCAGATTTAGTTGGAAAGCTTGAAGCAGGCATACCTGAGGATGATCCTAGAAACCCTGCAGTTATCGCCGATAATGTAGGTGATAATGTAGGTGACGTTGCTGGTATGGGAGCGGATCTCTTTGAATCCTATGTAGGCTCCATAATATCAGCTATAACCCTTGGAGCAGCAGCTTTTAATGATGAAAAGGGATTAATATTCCCAATGCTTCTTGCAGCAGCAGGGGTAATTTCATCAATTATAGGTGCTGTGGTGGTTAGAGCAAATAAAGGAGAAAATCCTCAAAAGGCTCTAAATATAGGAACCTATATATCCGGTGCAGTAACGATAATATGTGCTGCAGTGATAGGATATATGACCTTTGGAGATTTTAAAGCCTTCTCAGCTATAGCTGTAGGTCTTATAGTAGGTCTTTTAATAGGAAAGATTACAGAAATATACACTTCTGCAGATTATAAAAGCGTTAAAGAAGTGGCAAGGCAGTCAGAAACCGGTTCAGCCACAACTATAATATCCGGTCTTGCAGTAGGTATGAAATCTACATTCTGGCCAATAATTCTTATTGTTTTAGGTATATTATTCTCTTATTTTGTTATGGGAGGAAACTCAAATCCTGTTTCAGGACTTTATGGAATTGCACTTTCAGCGGTAGGAATGCTTTCTACTACAGGACTTGTGGTTTCAGTAGATGCATACGGTCCAATAGCCGATAATGCCGGAGGCATAGCAGAAATGTCTGCCCTTCCTCACAGTGTAAGAGAGGTTACAGATAAGCTTGACTCTGTTGGTAATACTACTGCGGCAATAGGAAAAGGCTTTGCCATAGGTTCAGCGGCGCTGACTGCATTAGCTTTATTTGCTTCCTATGCTCAGGCAGTAAATATAAAAAGTATAGATCTTCTGTCTCCAACTACCCTTGTAGGAGTATTGGTTGGAGCTATGCTTCCTTTCCTTTATGGAGCTCTTACTATGGAATCAGTAGGAAGAGCAGCGCATCAGATGGTGGAAGAGGTAAGAAGACAGTTTAAAGAAATTCCGGGAATAATGGAAGGTAAAGCTACTCCTGAATATTCAACCTGTATAGATATATCCACAGGAGCAGCTCTTAAAGAAATGGTTCTTCCAGGTGTTCTTGCTATTTTAATTCCTTTATCTGTAGGACTGCTTCTTGGAGCTGAAGCTCTTGGTGGACTTATCGGAGGAGCTATTGCAACAGGTGTCTTGGTAGCTATATTGATGTCCAATTCAGGTGCTGCATGGGATAACTCTAAGAAATATATTGAATCCGGAGCTCATGGAGGAAGAAACAGCGAGGCTCATAAAGCCGGTATAGTAGGTGATACCGTAGGAGACCCCTTCAAGGATACTTCCGGTCCAGCTATGAATATTTTAATAAAGCTGATGACTATAGTTTCATTGGTATTTGCACCGGTTATACTTAAATACGACGGACTTCTTATGAAATTTATTAAATAATATAATGAAACACAGACAGAGGTATTTAGAGCTGTCTGTGTTTTTTTAGACAACTTTTACAAAAATTTTCTTGAAATGAATAAAATCTTATAATATAGTTAGCATTAACAAAGCCTTTGCTGGTAATACTAATATAAAGTGTTACCTATGAAAATGAGTTTGTTAATTGGAGGTATGGTAATGAACGTGAAAAGAGTTTTACTTGAGTTTATGAGAGAAAAGGCTTATAAACCTATGGATATACAAGAATTAGCACAGGTATTCAATATAGACAAAAGTGAATATAAAAGCTTTAAAAAAACCTTAAGGGTTATGGAGAGAGAAGGTCTCGTAATAAGAACCAGAGCGGACAAGTTCGGACTGCCTGAAAAGATGGGTTTGGTGGCAGGAAAAATTCAAGTGCATCAAAGAGGATACGGATTTGTAATACCTGAAGAGGAGGGGGAAGAGGACGTATTTATACCTAGCTCCTTCATAAATGGTGCTATGAACGGCGACAGGGTTATAGCTAAAGTAACCAAGGAGGATATTAAGGGCAAAAGAAGAGAAGGTGAAATCACCAGGATAGTAGAAAGAGTAAATAAAATCATAGTGGGTGTTTATGAGGACAGCAGAAATTTTGGGTTTGTGATACCTGAGGACAAGAGAATACAAAATGATATATTTATTCCTAAGGCTGAAAGAAATAACGCAAAGACCGGAGAGCTGGTGGTGGTTGAAATCACTGAGTGGCCTGATAAAAGAAGAAACCCTGAAGGAACTATAATTCAGGTCATGGGGAAAAAGGGAGATAAAGGCATTGATATTTTAACTATAATTAAAAAATATGGACTCCCGGAAGAATTTCCTGATAAAGTAATTAATTATACAGAAAGCATTGAAGATGAAATTCCTGAATCTGAATATAAGAGAAGGAAGGATTTAAGAGATGTAAGGATGGTAACTATAGATGGAGAAGACGCCAAGGATTTGGATGACGCTGTATCCATTGAAAAGCTATCTAAAGGAAGATATAAGCTTGGAGTACATATTGCTGATGTCAGTCATTATGTCAGGGAGAAAAGCCCTTTAGATAAAGAAGCTTTTAAAAGAGGAACCTCTGTATATCTTATAGACAGAGTAATACCTATGCTTCCTAAAAAGCTGTCCAATGGATTGTGCTCTTTAAATCCAAAGGTGGATAGACTTGCTTTAAGCTGTATTATGACAATAGACAGCAGCGGAAAGGTATTGGAACATGAAATTGCAGAATCCATTATAAACACCAGTGAAAGAATGACCTATACTGATGTTACCAAGATATTAAAGGATAAGGACGAGGAACTTATAAATAAATATCAGTACCTTTATGAAGACTTTAAAGCAATGGAAGAGCTATGTTTAATTCTTAATAAAAAGAGGATTTCAAGAGGTGCTATAGATTTTGATTTTGAAGAGTCTAAAATCATACTCAATGAAAAAGGAAAACCTATTGAAATAAAGCCTTATGAAAGAGAGATTGCAAATAGAATAATTGAAGAGTTCATGTTGGTTTGTAATGAAACCATAGCAGAGCATATGTATTGGACCAATATCCCCTTTGTATACAGAATCCATGAAAATCCCGATGAAGAAAAGCTTCAAAAGTTCTCAAACTTTATTCATAACTTAGGTTATACAGCTAGGCTTGGAAGAGAAGTTCAACCCAGAGCTCTTCAGGACATTTTAGATAAGGTTAAAGGTAAAAAAGAAGAAACTGTAGTGAGCACCCTTTTATTGAGGTCTATGATGCAGGCTAGATATTCACCGGAAAGCATTGGACACTTCGGCTTGGCAGCCAGGTACTACTGCCACTTTACTTCACCTATAAGAAGATATCCTGACCTTCAGATTCATAGGATAATAAAGGAATTCATAAATGGCAGAATATCCGATGAGAAGTCAAAAAAGCTTATACGAGTGGTAGATGAGGCTTCAAAGCAGTCATCAGAAATGGAAAGACTGGCTCAGGAGGCAGAACGTGAGGTGGATGATCTTAAGAAGGCTGAATATATGAAGGAAAGAATAGGGGAAGAATTCGATGGATTGATTTCTTCTATCACAAGCTTTGGAGTATTTGTACAGTTGCCTAACACCATAGAGGGACTTGTGCATATAAGCAGCATGGATGATGATTTTTATATTTATGATGAAAATCATCTTACCCTTACAGGAGAAAGGACTAAAAAAATATACAGGCTAGGAGATTTTCTGAGGATTCAATGCAGCAAGGTGGACATTGATTCAAGGGAGATATTCTTTGATATAATAGAGGACGAATACGGAAAATTAGCCAGAAACAGTACATCAAAAGAAAGTACTGCCTTTGAAGAGCTTGAAGATGACGAAGATGATGATGAATTTGAAATACTAACTTCTGAGGATGAAGAAGAGAATTTTTAGCAGGATGAAGTTTAAATTTTCATTTTATCATTAAAAGATAATAGGATTAGAATGTTGTTTAAATATTAACAAAGTAAAATGTAAATTTAATATTGTAAAGAATTACTAAATGTAGTACAGTATAAGTAAGTAATTTATATTTGGCTGAGTTTTGGAGAGTCGCAATTAAATTCGATTTTTAATTGCGACCTTTTTTCATCCTCTTTTAACATATTCTTAAATAAATAGGTATATAATTAATATAAATATATCTGTTACAGGATATTGGATGATATTTTTATGTTGAATTTTTAAGGCAAGGGGGAAGTAAGGATGATTGACTTAAAGGAGCTTTTAATTGAAAATCCCATAGTTGCAGCAATTAGGAACGATGACGATTTACATAAGGTTTTGGAAAGCAGTGCAAAAATAGTTTTTGTATTGTATGGCTCTTTATTAAATATTGTAAACATATGCACTGAACTTAAAAAAAGGAATAAGATAGTATTTATTCATTTAGATATGGTTGACGGATTGAAGGCAGACCAAAAAGGCATTGAGTTTATCAAGTCTGCTGCAAGTCCTTTTGGAGTTATCACTACAAAACAGGGTAATATAAAGTATGCAAAAAACTTGGGGTTATATACTATACAGAGGATATTCATAATAGATTCCCTTTCTTTAGAAACAGCGATAAAAAGCATTCATGTATCTATGCCTAGTGCAGTTGAAGTAATGCCTGGAGTTGCAAGCAAGATAATAAATTCCTTAGAAAAAGAGGTGAGGCTGCCTATTATTGCAGGGGGACTTATTAACAGCAAAAAAGAGGTTATGGAATCCTTAGCTGCAGGAGCTATGGCTATTTCCACCACTGCAAAAGATTTATGGGAATAAATTTAAAGTGTGGTTATGAGTTGTATAAGACGATACTGCATGTTTTGTACAGCCATTTCTATAAAGTAAATGTTTACAAATATTATTAAAAAGGGGAGACGGATATGGGTAAATATGTAATGGCTTTAGACCAAGGAACAACAAGCTCAAGATGTATAATTTTTAATGAGAAAGGATTAATTGAAAGTGTAGCTCAAAAAGAATTCACTCAGATTTATCCAAAGGCAGGCTGGGTAGAACATGATCCTATGGAAATATGGTCAACTCAGCTAGGTGTTGCTACCGAGGCTATGGCCAAAATAGGAATTGGTGCAGAGGATATAGCTGGCATAGGAATAACAAACCAAAGAGAAACTACAGTGGTTTGGGATAAGAGAACAGGAAGACCAGTTTATAATGCTATAGTTTGGCAGTGCAGAAGAACCTCTGAAATTTGCACAGAATTAAAAGAAAAAGGACTTGCAGATACCTTCAGAGCTAAAACAGGCTTAATTATTGATGCATATTTTTCAGGAACAAAGGTTAAATGGATTCTTGACAACGTTGAAGGTGTAAGAGAAGAAGCTGAAAAAGGCAATATAATATTTGGTACTATTGATACCTGGCTTATATGGAACCTTACAAAGGGAAAAGTTCACGTAACAGATTATTCAAATGCATCAAGAACCATGCTTTATAACATTCATGAGCTTAAATGGGATGAGGAAATACTTAAGGAATTAAACATACCGGAAGCAGTGCTTCCTGAAGTAAAGCCTTCAAGTTATGTTTACGGATATACTGAAGCTTCATTATTTGGAAAAGAGATTCCTATATCCGGTATAGCTGGAGATCAGCAGGCAGCTTTATTTGGACAATGCTGCTACGAGCCTGGAACAGCTAAAAATACTTATGGTACAGGCTGTTTCCTTCTTATGAACACTGGAGAAAAAGCAGTAGAATCTAAAAATGGTCTTTTAACAACAATAGCTTGGGGAATAGATGGAAAGGTAGAATATGCTTTAGAAGGAAGTATTTTTATTGCCGGAGCATCTATACAATGGTTAAGAGATGAATTAAGAATGATAAAAAATGCAGCAGAAACTGAAGAATATGCTACAGCTGTAGAGGACACCAACGGTGTTTATGTAGTACCTGCTTTTGTTGGATTAGGTGCTCCCCACTGGGATCAGTATGCAAGAGGAACAATAGTTGGATTAACAAGAGGAGCCAAGAAGGAGCATTTAATAAGAGCTACCCTTGAATCATTAGCATATCAGACCTATGATGTTTTAAAAGCTATGGAAGAGGATTCAGGAATAACTCTTCAGGCTTTAAAGGTTGACGGAGGAGCTTGTGCAAATAACTTCTTAATGCAGTTCCAGTCAGATATTTTGGGAGTACAGGTGGACAGACCTGAAGTAATTGAAACCACAGCTTTAGGTGCAGCATATTTAGCTGGACTAGCTGTTGGTTATTGGGAGAACGTTGAAGACGTATGTAAGAACTGGGCTGTATCAAGAAACTTTGAGTCACAGATGGAGAATGAAAAGAGAGAAGAGCTTCTAAAGGGATGGCATAAAGCAATAGGAAGATCTTTAGATTGGGCTAAATAATTAAAAATACAGAATTTTTTTAAGGTAAATATTAATACGAGTTAGGGGGAAATTATTATGTCAACATTTTTAGGCGAGTTTTTAGGAACTATGCTTTTAATACTCTTAGGTAACGGTGTCGTTGCCAACGTAGTATTAAACAAAACCAAGGGCAATGATGGAGGCTGGATAGTTATAACTACAGGATGGGCTTTAGCAGTTGCTGTTCCAGTATTTATTTTTGGACCTATTTCCGGTGCACACTTTAACCCTGCGGTTACCATAGCAAATGCAGCTATAGGAAACTTTCAATGGGCAAGCGTAGGCAGCTATATTGCAGCTCAGATGCTTGGTGCTATTGCTGGTGCTTGTTTGGTTTATTTAACCTATAAGCCTCACTATGATGCAACAGAAGATCAGGGAGCAAAACTTGCAACCTTTGCTACCGGTCCAGCTATAAGAACTAATCTTTACAATTTCATAGGTGAATTTGTAGGTACCTTCGTTTTATTATTTGCATTGCTTGGAATAGGTAATACAAAGATGGTAGATGGAATATCACCAATAGTTGTAGGTTTAGTTATTTGGGTAATAGGACTAACCTTAGGAGGAACTACCGGGTATGCCATTAACCCAGCAAGGGATTTAGGACCTAGAATAGCACATGCTTTTCTTCCAATTAAGAATAAGGGGACTTCAGATTGGGGATATGCATGGATTCCAGTGGTTGCTCCAATCCTTGGAGGATTATGTGCAGCTCTTCTATTTAAAGCAGTATTTTAAATGTAAAATAAGCTTTAAATAACCATAGATTTAATTTGAAATCTAACCATTGGAGGTGTAAAAGTGAAAAAAATCATTAATAATCCGGAATATGTTGTTGAGGAAATGCTTGAAGGCATAGTAGCTGCTCACCCTGAATATATAAGGAAGCTTGAAAATGTTAACGTTTTAGTTAGAAAAGATTCGCCTGTACAGGGTAAAGTAGCACTAGTCAGCGGCGGTGGAAGCGGTCATGAACCTTCCCATGGAGGATTTGTTGGTAAGGGAATGTTGGATGCAGCAGTAGCCGGTTCAGTTTTTACTTCACCTACACCGGACCAAATTTATGAAGCCATAAAAGCTGTAGCATCTGATAAGGGAGTTTTGTTAGTGGTAAAGAACTACACCGGGGATGTAATGAACTTTGAAATGGCAAAGGAAATGGCAGAAATGGACGGGCTAAAAGTAGATCATGTGGTTGTGAATGATGATGTGGCAGTGGAAGACAGTACCTGGACAATAGGAAGAAGAGGGATTGCAGGAACTGTATTTGTTCACAAAATTGCCGGAGCTAAAGCAGAGGCAGGAGGCACTTTAGAGGAAGTGAAGAGTACTGCTGAAAAGGTTGTAGCTAATGTAAGGAGCATGGGAATGGCTTTATCCCCATGTACCGTTCCTGCAGCAGGGAAGCCTAATTTCACTCTGGGGGAAAATGAAATGGAGATAGGTATGGGTATTCACGGTGAGCCTGGTACTCATAGGGAAGAATTAAAATCCGGAGATGAAATAGTTGAGCATTTATTAAATAAGATTCTTGATGACATGAATTTAAATAATGACGAAGTTGCTGTTTTAATAAATGGATTAGGCTCAACGCCTCTTATGGAGCTGTATATAGCAAATAGAAAGGTTAATTTAATGCTTAAGGAAAAAGGCATTAAGGTCTACAAAACCTTTGTAGGAGAGTATATGACTTCTATAGAGATGGCGGGATTTTCCATAAGCTTATTAAAGCTTGATGAAGAGCTTAAGGAATTATTAGAGGCATCCGCTGATACTCCCGGTTTTAAAATGCTTTAAGAGAATTTAAGATTACATTTATAAGAGAGTAGTAGGGGAACTTACTACTCTTTTGCACATAATAAAAAGGTAAGAAGTTCATTACTTATAATTATGGAAAGGATGTATTTAAATGAGTATAGATGTAGGAAGAATTATTGAGATATTTAATGATATTGCAGTAGTTATAGGAAGCAATAAGGAGTATCTTACGGATTTAGATGCTGCTATTGGCGACGGTGACCATGGAATAAATTTAAATAAAGGCTTTCAGAATGTGGTTCAGAAGTTATCCTCCTCCAATCCTAAGGATATAGGAGAGGTTTTAAAGATTGTAGGAATGACCCTTATTTCCACAGTAGGGGGAGCTTCAGGGGCGTTATACGGCACTGCTTTTATGAAGGCGCAGACTAAGGGGGTAGGAAAAGAAGATATATCTTTAAAAGACTTCAGTGAAATGCTCAACATAGCTGTAGATGGTATCAAGATGAGGGGAAAAGGCGATTTAGGAGATAAGACCATGCTGGATGTGCTCATTCCTGTAAGCAAGAGTATTGAAGAATCTTTGCAGGAAAACAGAAAAGCAGCGGAGGCTTTTAGGATAGCTTCAGAAACAGCCTTTAAAAAAATGGAAGACACTAAGAATATCTCAGCTAAAAAAGGAAGAGCCAGCTATTTAGGTGAAAGGAGCATAGGACATATAGATCCAGGAGCTGCTTCCAGCTATCTTATAATTAAAACCATAGGAGAATATCTTGCAAAGGAGGAAAATTGATTATGATGTCTTTAGTACTTTTGTCCCACAGCAGGCTTATAGTTCAGGGACTTAAGGCTCTCATCGAGGAAATGGCTCCGGAGGTGGATATATTTGTAGTAGGAGGGACTCCAGAGGGCGGAATAGGCTCGGATTATGAGGAAACTCAGAGGGTTATAAATGAAGCTTACCGTTCTGAGGGAGTTGTGGTTTTATTTGACCTTGGCAGTACCTTTATGACTGCAGAGATGATAATTGAAGAAATGGAAGAAGAGAAAAAACAGAATATAAAAATAATGGATGCTCCTTTGGTGGAAGGTGGATTAACTGCAGCTATAGCCATCAGCGGCGGAGGAGGCATTGAAGAGGTATATGAGTCTTTAAAACCTCTTAAAATAGGAAAAATTATTTAATAAATCTGGGTTGTAAGCTTGTAAGGTAGATTATAATTGAATTCTGTGGTATTATTAGTAGTAATTTAAATAGTAAAAACCACAGTAGGTGAGATTATGGCAAGAAAAAATGAAAATAAAACTTTAGCTGAAAATAGAAAAGCAAGACATGATTACTTTGTTGAGGAAGCCATGGAGACTGGAATAGAACTTGTAGGAACAGAGGTTAAGTCTGTAAAAAACGGAAGAGCAAACTTAAAGGACAGCTACGGAGAAGTGAGAAATGGCGAAATATTCATAAGAAATATGCATGTAAGTCCTTATGAGCAGGGAAATATATTTAATGTAGACCCTTTAAGGGAAAGAAAGCTCTTACTGCATAAAAGTGAAATACGAAGGTTGATTGGATTTACCTCTCAAGAGGGCTACACCTTAATACCACTTTCCTTATACCTGAAAAATGGCAGAGTAAAGGTAAACCTTGGGGTATGCAAAGGTAAAAAGAACTATGACAAGAGAGATGCCATGCTTGAAAAGGCTCATAAGAGAGACATAGAAAGAGAATTCAAAGAGAGAATGAGATAAATCAATTTTAAATTAAAAACGTCATATGTCAGGTGCCAGGCACCTGACATATGACGTTTTGACATTTTTATCACCACTTTAGGGTAGTGGCATATTTTATAGTATATATATGGAAAGCTCGTAATATAATTATACCTGTAAGGAATAATACACAAATTATAAAGCTTGAATCCTCCTTAAAGAGCATAATTGAGAAATATCATGTTACATAACAATAATTCAAGGAGGAGTTTATGGAAGTTATTCTTACTTCTTTACACTATGTGTATTTAGTATTCATTATATTGATTATTGCCTTTATGGTAATGAAAAAGGATACCAGCCTGGTATCTCTTATAGGAGTATTCGTGCTTGGTCTTTTAGGTACAGCTTCTTTGTCTAAATCACTCATGGGAGTATTTAACGGGCTGATTTATGCCACTAAAGAATTAATGCCTACCATATTTATAATTTCAGTGATTACAGCTATGAGCAAGGTGCTTATGGCATCAGGAATAAATGAAGCTATGATATCTCCTTTTAAAAGGTTTATAAAAAATTATGATATGGCTTACTGGATAATAGGGATTGTTATGATGATAATATCCTGGTTTTTCTGGCCTTCACCTGCAGTAGCGTTAATAGGAGCAATTTTTTTACCTATTGGAAAGAAAGCAGGACTTCCCGCTATCGGTGTAGCTATTGCTATGAATCTATTTGGACATGGAATAGCCCTGTCTACAGATTATATAATACAGGCAGCCCCAAAGCTTACTGCGGATGCTGCAGGTATACCGGTAGGAGATGTAATGAAAGCCAGCATACCTTTAACCATAGTTATGGCTTTGGTAACCACAATATCAGCCTACATTATACTTAAGAAGGAAATAAAAAGCGGAATATACAAAGAAGAGCTTCAATATGCCAAGGAAGAACTTTCAGAAGAAAACGAACTTGAAGTAAGATTTTCTCTAAGGACTAAAAAGCTCCTTGCCCTTATGATGCTCATATTTTTTGGTGCAGACATAGTTATAATGTATAAAGCAAAACTTCAGGGAGGAGATGCCACCGCCTTAATTGGAGGTACTGCCTTAGTGATACTTTCCATTATAGGAGCCTTAGCTTATAAAAAGGGTGTCTTTGAAAAGGTGACGGTGCATTTAGTAGAAGGTCTGCAGTTTGGATTTAAAATATTTGGAGTGGTTATTCCCATAGCAGCCTTTTTTTATTTAGGAGATTCAGCTATATTAGACATCTTTGGAAAGGTGCTTCCAGAAGCCTCAAAGGGAATTGTAAATGACTTAGGATTAACTTTAGCCTCTGTAGTTCCTGTAAACTCTGCAATTTCTTCTATTACCCTAACCACAGTGGGAGCCATTACAGGGCTGGACGGATCAGGCTTTTCCGGTATCCCTCTGGTGGGCTCTGTAGCAAGGCTTTTTTCTACAGGTCTAGGATCAGGTACTGCTACCTTAACGGCACTAGGGCAGATTTCCGGAATTTGGATAGGAGGCGGAACTTTGATACCTTGGGCTGTAATACCAGCAGCAGCCATGTGTGGAGTGGATCCCTTCGAGCTTACAAGAAAAAATCTAAAACCGGTGGTTATTGGATTAGCGGCAACTACTATAGCAGCTATGTTTTTTCTATGAATTATAAACCTGCAGTACTTAGTACTGCGGGTTTTTATAAATTATGGAAATAATAAGGTGTTATTAATAAAAAATTAAGTTTTTTATAGTATTATATAATAGAGAATAATATTAATGTTTTTTAAAAAAGATATTATCAGGTATAAATAAGCTGTGCGGGGGATATTATGGGGACAGAAGCTTTTTATGAATACTTAAAAGAGATAAAAGAGTTTTGGAAAAGCTCTGAAGAAACCGTAAATGTGCAATTAAGACTTGTTACTTTAGAGGAAAAGAAAAGAAGAGAAAAAGAAACGGATGCTTTAATCAGAAAACTTCAAAGAATATTGAAAGCTATCCCTAAAGATAAAACAAAAAAAGAGCAATGGAAAAGAAAGATTGAGAAGCAAATTGATAGTGCCATAGAAAGAGACAGCTTTTTTAATTTAAACAGGCTTACAAAGGAACAGAAAAACAGCTTTTTTAGAAGTACTGAAGAATTTTTAGAAAGGACAAGAAGTTTTGATAAGGAGCTTTCTCCGGAGGATATATGTCAGGCTTTAAGAAATGTATGGATAGTAAATATACTTCAGGGGGTAATGGGAGAGGAGATAAAGCTAAACTCAGCAATACTTGGTTACAGCCTCTTGTATCCCTATACAGATAACTTCCTGGATGATATGGATATAGACTGTGAAAGAAAAGGAGAATTTAATCAAAGGCTTATGAAAAGGCTTAAGGGAGAGCCTATTAACCCAATAGATAAACATGAAGAGAAGGTTTTTTCCTTAGTGAGTTTTATAGAGGAGTCTTATCCAAGAAAGAAATATCCTCAGGTATATAATTCCCTTCAGCTCATAAATGAAGGACAGATAAAAAGTCTCCTTCAGCAAAAAACAGGAGAAGGAGATAAGGATATTATTGAAGAAGAGCTTTTAAATATATCCTTAGAAAAGGGAGCAGCATCAGTACTGGCAGATGGTTATTTGATTAGAGGCAGCCTCACAAAGGAGGAAGAAATATTTTGTCTGGGTTATGGTTTTATGCTTCAGCTGGCGGACGACCTTCAGGACGTAGAAGTGGATATAAACATGAGGCACAGAACTCTTATGACCTTAAAAGCAGGAAATCTTCCTTTAGATACGGAGGTATCGAAGCTTATAAATTTCACTGAAAACATTGTGAATTCGGTGATAGGTCTAAAGGGTGAAGATAATCATATCTTAAAGGATATAATTAAAACTAACTGCTTGATGCTTATACTTTTTTCAGCAGTTAGATCAAAGGAATATTTCACTGAAGGATTTATAGAGAATATAAGCTGGTATCTTCCTTTTAGCATTAATTATATTGAATCTCTAGAGGAAAGGACTAAAAACTGGCAGGATAATTTTAAGGGCTTTGCAGATATGGAATTATAGTATATGATTAATCCGAAGATTAATTTTCATCTGTAAAATTAATAAAAATTTCCAATTAATTATGAAAATATGACCTACGGTGACCTGCCATAAGTGAGGATTAGAGTGGTAAACCTAATAAAGAAAGGGCTGGAGAAGAAGATAATTATTGGCTTTAATGAGGCAACAATCCTATTGAATAATAATAGTAGATAGTGTAATATATTAAATGTACCATAAAAGCAGTGGGAGCTTGAGAAATAAAAGCTTAAACTGATATTTACAAAAATACAACTGAATATGCAGTGATCAGACATTGCAATGAACTTCTGCCATATACCCTTATAATATGGGGGCGTACTGGTTTCGACGGGGGTAAGGATGTCTGAGGAAGCGAGTGGAGGGAACTCTGGGCCCGCCTTAAAAAACTAGGGACTTAAAGATAAACGCAGAAGACAATTTTGCATTAGCAGCTTAATATAGCTGTTCGTTCTACCCGGGAGGCCTACGGCCTGGGATAGGGCGTCGATTAGTAGGGAACCGCACTTTGGAAAGCTTTGACCAAAGGACGGAATAAATGAAGCTACTGAAGCAGGAAGCCTGTCCATGGGCGTCCTGCTGAGGGAATGTTAAAACATGGTCTGCACTCGGAGATGCCTCATGCATGTTACCTTCGGACACGGGTTCAATTCCCGTCGCCTCCACCATATTCGCTCACAATCGAACCCTAAAGGCTCAGTTGTGGGCGTTTTTCATGCTGTTTTTGACCAGTTTGTCTCTAAGCTGAATTAGATATGTAGTTAGCTTGGAGAGTGTGTTTAAAATACTTTTGCTGCTAGTTATTGCCCTAACCTCAATTAAACTATCAATTTTTGTTTGTATAGTCTGTAATTTTTTCTTTATGAGTTCTACTTTTTCTGTTACCTATAAAGTTGCTTTGACAAGTTTTTTTAAAAAAACTAGAAAATTTATGAAGTAATTATCTCATGGATTTGTCATATAAGTAAGGCACTATGTTATTGAAGGGTTACAGTTTATCAAGGATTGTGCTATAATATTATAAAATTCTAATGTAAAATTCTGTTAGAATTAGAAATAAGATACTTTCTAGTTATTTGAATAATACACCGTGAAAATGATATTGGGGGCAAACTTATTACAGCGCAAGAAGAATCAGGCAAAAAACATAGAATATATATGCATGAGTATGACGGATATTAAAACGCTTAATATTAAATTTGATTTTGTATATAGCTCACGTAAAGATAACTAACATAGAGAGATAGTTAAAAATAAGAGGAGGAGTTACTATGCAAAAACAAGACTGGCTGTTTAACAAAGATAACTTTACTTGTAGTTTTAGAACAGTTGGGATTTTAATGCGTGATGGCAAAATACTTGTTCAAAGAGATAAAGATGGTACGGAGTACGCCTTGCCTGGTGGTCATGTAATTATTGGAGAAAGCTCGGATAAGTCTTTAATTAGAGAGTACAAAGAGGAGACCGGAGCAGATGTTAAAATACACCGACTTGCTTGGGTTGAAGAATATTTTTGGGACTATAACAGAACGAAACGCCATTCTCTTGCTTTTTATTATCTTATTTCCCTTGAAAATAATGCGGATATTCCTGATACAGGTGAATTTTTCTCGCAAAAAGATAATTGTAATATAGTATTTACTTGGCTATCGCTTAAAGAATTGAAAAATATTACTATTTATCCGTTATTTTTAAAAGATAAAATAGGATGCATAAGCGATGGGATAGAGTATTTTAAAGTAAAATATTAATGAGGTGCAGAGATTTGCAATAAATAAATTACTAAATTTGTTTTCATTTGCACCAGACCTTTCATGTCTTAATTTTATTGCATATTTATAAAGGTTGCATTAGTGCAAAATTTCAATTCTCACCTTTGATTTTTATTGAATTTCTTAAACTCTGATTAAGAGGCTTAAAAACCCAATCAAATAACCATTTCCATTAATGTATGGAACAATAGGACAATTATTAATCTATAACAGGAAAGTGAGGCGCAATATGGAACGTGAATATTCACTTTTGGCAGGTGCATTAAAAGTTTTTGATGACTTTAGCGGAAGTAGTAGAATTGATTTCATATATGAATATAACTCTGAAAAGTTTGACGTACTAAAGTCTAAATATAAAATAAGTGACATTGCTGGTAATGGTTCGGAAATAGATAAAGTTTTAAACTTACTTAAATGGTGTAGCGGAAATGTTCTTCATAATGGAGGGATAACAGATGTTGAATTTATACCGAAAAATTCAATTGATATTCTTGACTATTCTTTTCAAAAAGGTAGAGAGTTTGGGGTTTATTGCCGACTACAAGCGATAGTGTTTACTGAGTGTTGCCTGGCATTAGGTATAAAATCAAGAATCTTACATTGTCTGCCCTACTCCCCATATGATTTTGATACGCACGTAGTTTCAATTGTTTATATAAAGCATTTTCATAAATGGATATTAATAGATCCGGGAAATAACCGTTATTTTCTTGATGAAAAAGACAACATTCTTTCTCCAATAGAAGCAAGATCTCGATTGGGTAACTATAGCTTTATAAAGTGCAATGTGCCTGATGACAACTATATGACGTATATGGCAAAAAATTTGTTTTACTTTAAATCTTTGCAAATTAATACATTTGCTTCCGACATGTTATCAAATCAAGAAGATATTTATTGTGTTCCAAATGGATTCAATGTATTAGAAAGAGAAGTAGCATACTGTGAATATGCTATAAAAAATAGTCCTGCATATTTTGCAGGCGAATGGGAAAAAGCATTAAATGGTTTTAAAGACAGAGATAGTTTTATTAACCTGAATGCGAAAGATTTCTTCTTAATATGAGCATTGTATGTAATATATAAAGAATAATTACATAGCTTCGCCTCCACCAATGAAACCCTCAACAATTGAAAAAAATGTTATGGAGGAGTATTATCTTATAATTAAGCGTTATAATATTATAATTAATTATAATAGCCTTAAGCCTTGATTTTACTAGGTTAAGGCTATTTTTTTTCTTTAAAATAGTATATCATAAGCAATAAGATAAATACTTTCAATAGGTAATGATAGCAGAATATGAAAGTAGTTAGTTAATAATGTTTTTTAATATAAATATAAGACAAATAATAATTTTCTAAGGTGGTGCATTTTATGGCAAAAGCAAAAGTGATAGTATTTGACTTGTTTGACACATTAATTAGAGAGGTGGATTTTCATTTTTCATCAGGCTTATCTTATCTGCATGAAAACATCTTATCAGAGGATACTGATAAAGTAGATTTTTTAAATTATGTCGATAAACACTGGAAAGTACTTTTTGAAAAAAGGAATGAAGATAACTCAGAACTACCCTTTGAAGATGAACTTTTAGACTTCAAAAATAAATATGGCTTTAAATCGGAGCTTTCCATGGAAGAAATTCAATATAATTGTGTAAACATAATGAATACTATTGAATTATTTGAGGACACTATTCCTGACTTAGAGGAGCTTAAAGCTTTAGGCATCCCGGTTTATTTATTAAGTAATTCAGCATTTAAGAGAAAGGTTATGAACAGATATATAGATCAATATGATTTAGAAAAATATTTTGTTAATACACACTATAGTTCTGATTATAGGATAAAGAAGCCTCATAAAGATCTATTTCAAATTGTATATGATGATATAAAAAAATATGATAATAGCATCAAGATGAATGAAATTTATTTCGTTGGAGATAATTTTAAAGCTGATGTTCTTGGTTCTGGTGATTTTGGATTTACGCCGGTGTTTTTAAATCGTGAACAAGCTCCTGGAACTAATAAGGAAAAGGTTATTGAAATTAGTAATTTAAAAGAAATTTTAGAAGTAATCAGGTAGAATCCAATATTTATGGATGGGAGGAATTCTTATCTGGTTTTCACGGATAAGGATGTCTAAGTAAGGGAGTGGAGGGAATTCTGGGACATTCTCTGTACTGTGGGAGAGTTCATGTATACTACCTTAGGAACGGATTTAATATGGGTATGAAACACCTAATGTGTAGTTTATTCCCCCAATTAAGGGGAGATAGAATATTTTTTAATATTTAAACCTAAACACAGTTGCATATTTTGAATTATTTGTTAAAATATAACTATTATTTAAAGATGTGGGGATTTTAATGAATAAATTTAAGAATCGAAAAAAGTTTTTTGTTTTACTTTTTCTATTTAATATGTTATGTAGCAGTACAACAGTTTTTGCCTATCCTAACTTGCCAACCATGGATAATTCTTGGGGTTTTACATTTAAACCATTACAAGTTACCACTAGATATTAGAAATATGGACCTATGGATTGGTCCAATGCAGTAAGTCATGCTAAAGGAGAATTAACATCAAGTCCTGCAAATGTATCGATTAATGTTTCAGATAGCAATTATTATAACGATTGTAAAATAAGACTAAGTTCTAATTATTGGTCTGATGTATCATGGGTTGGAAATACAAGAAAAGAATCAAGTAATGTATATGAAATTTATTTGAATTCATCAAAGGTTTCTACAGAGGACTTAAAAAAGTCTACAGCAACTCATGAAATATGTCATGCTTTTGGATTGAATGATTGTGAAGACTCTGCCTATATAATGTATGGATATGATACTTACACACCATTGTCAATTACAAATTATGAAAACAATTTATTTATCGGTAGATACGGAGCATATAATTAAAATTTGCATTTAAAGGAGTGATAAATATGAATAAAAAAATATTTTTGTCAATAGCAGTTATAGGATTACTTATATCATGCTTAATTGGATTTTCAATATATAATAATCCTAATAATGACACAAAGAAAACTGCTACAAAGGCGTCTATTTTAAAAATAAAAAACTTGCAAGAATTAAAGAATTCAAGTGATTTAATTGCTGAAATAACAGTAACAGATAAGCAAGAAAAAAGAGATTATAAAGAAATTCAAGTTGATGTAATAACAGTAAAAATTAATGAAATAATTAAAGGAAAGACCGATTTAAAAGAATTAAAAATACTTCAAGATTCTAGTGCAGACACTATTATACAAAATGGACAAAACCTATTAATATTCTTAAAAAAAGGTATTGATAATCCAGATTGTTATGTTCCTGTAGGTGGAGGGCAAGGAATATATATCATAGAAAACACTAATAGTAACTTAAAATCTAGCAACAGTATTACTACATTAAAACCACAGTCATTGGAAAATAAAGAAATTTTAAAAGATTTAACTGGCAATTACAATGATATAAAACAAACCCTAAAATAGAAAAATTACTGCATCTTTAAAATTGAGTCTGTGAAGAAAAGTCTGTAAATTATAAATGAGCACACAGCTTTCTATGATAAAATCAAATCATAGGAGGCTGTTTTTTATGGCAAGAAGAAAAAGAGAACCAATTAGTGAAGGAAAACAAAATATCATTGCAAAACTACTTCAAGAGTATGACATCCAATCGGCTGAAGATATTCAGGATGCCCTAAAGGATATGCTAGGTGGTACCATTCAAAAAATGCTTGAAGCAGAGATGGACGAGCATCTTGGGTATGAACCTTATGAAAGAACAGATAGCATAAATGCTCGTAATGGAAGGAAAGCTAAAACCATCAGAAGCAAGTATGGTGAGACGGTTATTGATGTTCCTCAGGATCGTAAAAGCTCCTTTGAGCCAAAAGTCGTAAGAAAGCATCAAAAGGATATTTCAAACATCGAAAACAAGGTAATTTCCATGTATGCCAAGGGCATGACCACCCGACAGATTTCTGAGCAGACAGAAGATATATATGGCTTTGACGTGAGCGAAGGGATGGTCTCGGACATAACAGACAAGCTGCTTCCACAGATAGAGGAGTGGCAGAACCGACCACTTTCGTCTGTCTATCCAATAGTCTTTATAGATGCAGTGCACTTCTCTGTGAAGGATAACAATGTGATCCGTAAACTTGCTGCATATATTATCCTAGGCATAAATGAAGATGGCATGAAACAAGTCCTGTCAATCAACATTGGGGAGAATGAAAGCAGCAAGTACTGGCTGAGTGTTCTTAATGAACTGAAGAATCGTGGTGTTGAGGACATACTCATACTGTGTGCCGATGGCCTTTCCGGAATAAAAGAGTCCATATCTGTAGATTTTCCAAAAACGGAGTACCAGAGATGCATAGTACACCAGGTAAGAAACACCCTTAAACACGTATCTGATAAGGACAAGAAGCTCTTTGCAGCAGATTTGAAATCAATATATCATGATCCTGATGAAAAGACCGGACACGATATGATGGAGGCTGTTAGAGACAAGTGGGAAGACAGGTACCCCAATGCCATGAAAAGCTGGGATAGAAACTGGGATGTAATAACTCCTATTTTCAAGTTCTCTGCTGATGTCCGTAAGGTAATATATACAACCAACGCCATTGAAAGCTTAAACAGTACATATCGACGTCTCAATCGCCAGAGAAGTGTATTCCCAAGCGATACAGCAATTCTTAAGGCTCTGTATCTTTCAACTTTTGAGGCTACAAAAAAATGGAACCTCCCAATAAGAAACTGGGGGAAAGTGTATGGAGAGATGTCAATCATGTACGAAGGAAGGCTTGGATAGAACAAGTTTATAATGGAAAATAACACCCTCGATTTAATTCAATTAGACTCCACCACTAAAAACCTCGATAACATCTAAGTTATCGAGGTTTTTATATTTGGAAACATTTAATTTATCTCTTAAAATGATCAATAAACTCCAAATGTGTATTAGAAGATATAAGCAATTTAACCTTCTCAGGATTATCTAAGCATTTTACTATACCGTCATAAAGCTCCATAAATTTTTTCCGATCCTTTTGATTAACCGCTATCATAAGGACAATATGGATAGTGTGTTTATCCCATTTTATTCCCTTTTTGCTTATTAGAACAGAAAACATCGTTTTTTTAGCATTTAATTCTATAGCATGAGGAATTGCAAAGGTATTTAAAAAACAAGTAGATGACAAGTCTTCACGCTTAAGGACAGACTCTATAAATCCTTCCTCTGCCAATCCAAAATCTATCATTTTTTGACCTAAAAATTTAATCACTTCAGTTTTTGTTTTAAAGTTATCCTGCTTAAAAAAAGATTTTCATTAAATAGTGATGAAAGTAAAGCATTATATCGCTTTACTTGCTGATTTTTTAAGCAGGTATGAATAGCTTTATCTATCATAATATGATCATTATGACTATAAAAAGGTGAAATACACAGCGTTTTTAAGCCAACAATATTTAAGGGGGCAGTGGTGATAAGCAAATCTGCATTTACTGCTGAAATTTTTTGTTTGTCTTCAATATCTATAACTGAAATATCAATTAGTTCGGAAAAGTTTTCCTCAAGCTTTCTTTTGATGTTAGCTGCAATATGGCGATATTCATGACATAAAAGTATAACATGTATTTTATTATTTTTTGGCATGGCGTTTTCTATTAAATAGCCAATATGTACACTTATATAACCAATTTCAGAGTCGGGAATATTAATTTGGTATATTTCACCCAGCTTTTTTGCAATTTGTACAGAAACATCATGTATAAAGGGACAACTCTTTTTTATGGTGTACAAAATATCATTATGTGAAGGGTTCTTGCTTTTTACACGCTTTATCATTGATTTTACATGAAGTGCAAAGCTATATAAGTAATCAGAATAATCTATATGAAGCATATAATATTCAAATACATCCATAAGTATCATATTAATCTGATGGAGAAATTCAGATGTTAGTATTTCAGATGGAAGAGATACTTCTGAACCTTCTTGTATAGGCTTTATTTGGCCCATTAAAATTATTGCCATATATGCGATATCTATTTTAGTTGGCATAATACAGAGATGAGCTGAATATTGCTGGCATATTTCTTTTGCAATTTTGAACTCAACGGAGGATTCGTATACATCTTCGTAAGATGCCTCTGTTACATAATAGTTTGCTTTCATACGGTACAGGGCAATAGTGAGGTTAACTATTAAATTTTCAGAATATGTATCTGCTATATAATAATTATATTTATTGATTGAATTTATAATAATAGATTTAATTTTATCTATATTTATATTAGGAAAATAATCATTAAGTGTCTCAAGCTTATTAAACGTAGGACTGCTTTCTTCTAAAATAAGATAGCTTATAAATCGGCGTTTATTAAGTTCATTTCCTTGTATTTTAATATGCATTTTTTTTCGTAATATGTTAAGCTGATATTTTTTAAGTACTGCATCAAAAGAATGCAGTGCTTTTTCTAAATAACTGGTACTTATATAAAGTGAATCAGCAAGTTCATCAATGTGCAGAGGAGTATCAGAAAAAAGAAGCTTATGTAAAATTAAATGCTCTAAACTCTGCATAGGTGATAATTCATTGCTGCACAGTTTAAAGTTAGTTGTGTCAATGTAATAACCTTTATTAGAAGAGTGTATTAATAATAATTGCTTGTTTATTTCTGAAATTTCAGATTGTATAGTACGAACAGAAACATTAAGTAAAAGGCTTAATGTTTTTCCTGTAATATAGGAATCAGCATTTGCAATAGCAGTGATGATTTTTATTTGCCGTTCACTAAAACCATTCATATCTCGAACCTCCAATAATGATGAGAGCAATTTAGCTTCACTTTTTATAACAATATTATGGTGTAGAAGTAGACTTTGAAATTAGAACGTTTTCTATAAAGTTTAAAAGATTCCATAATGTATATATCATATCTTAAATTTAGTTTATTTTATTTGATTTTGTTCAATATATATAGTGCAGTCAATAAATGATATTACAGTATTATTTTAAGTAATCAGATTTTTATGTCAATAGGGTAAGTCATAAGAAGATGCCTTTAAATTTTTATATTATTGCGGCGTACCACGCAAAAGTAAGTTTGTTTAAAAATATTATTGAATATATACTTACCTTATCAAAAGGAGTGAACTACTGATGAACAAAGAAGAAATCCAAAATATATCATTTCAATTAATTAGTTATGCCGGAGATGCCTTTTCCTGCTTTATGAAAGCGGTTGCTAAAGCTAAGGAAGGAAAATATGAAGAGGCAGATGAACTGTTAAGATCCGGTGATGAGCAATTAGTGAAAGCACATAAAGCTCAAACGGATCTTTTAGTAGCAGAAGCACAGGGAAGTAATTTAGAATTTAGTGTTCTTTTAATACATGCACAGGATCATCTAATGACAACTATTATGTACGAGAGAATTGCAAAGGAATTTATATCTTTATACAAAGAAAGGAGGTAACAAAGTGGCAAAGTTTTTGTGGGGTAGTGCAACAGCTGCTTACCAATGTGAAGGTGGGTGGAAAGAAGGCGGCAAAGGGATGTCAAATTGGGAGACCTTCTGTCACAGCGAAAAAAATGTAGTTAATCCCGTAACCGGTGACGTGGCAAGTGATCATTATCATAGATATGAAGAAGATATCCGCATGCTGTCAGAAGGGGGACAAAATGCATATAGATTTTCAATAGCATGGACACGTATTATTCCAAAGGGTGTAGGGGAAAGAAGCCGGGAAGGTATTGAATTTTACCATAGAATATTGGATACATGTAAAAAGTACAAGGTAGAACCCCTAGTAACTTTATATCATTATGATTTACCTCAGGGTCTGTTTGAAAAAGGCGGCTGGGAAAATCGTGATACAGTACAAGCTTACATAGAATATGCAAAAGTATGTTTTGAGGAATTTGGAGATAAAGTAAAGCTTTGGGCTACTGTTAATGAGCCAAATTATGAAACCATCTGCTGCTATGGCAGAGGGAATTATCCGCCTAATGTACAGGACTTAAGCAGAAGATGGAAAGCAATGTACCATTTGCTCCTTGCCAGTGCAGGTGCTGTTAGTGCTTATAAAGATATGAAGGGAAAAGGTCAAATTGGAATTGTAAGTGATAGTTATTCTATAGAAGCTTTAAAGGATACACCGGAATATAAAGAAGCAATTTATATGGCGGATTTATTTTATAACCGCTGTGTTAATGAAGTTAGTGTAAACGGTGTCTATTCTCAAGGGTTTATTGATAAATTAAAAAGCGATGGATTTGACCTGTCTTACATGCTTGAAGAAGATAAGGAAACTTTCATAAAGGGTAAGGTAGACTATCTGGGAATTAATGCTTATGACAGAACCTTAGTAAAGCCTTACAGTGGCGGAGAAACTGTTATGACAGCAAATAACACCGGGGATGGCAAAACAAAGAACGAAACAATTATAAAAGGTTGGTTTGCTTTAGATGAAGATCCTTATACAGAAAAAAATGCATGGGGATGTGAGCTTTATCCAAAGGCTGTATATAATTTATTAATGCAATTAAAGGAGATTTACCCCCATACTCCAATCATTATCACTGAGAATGGTCTTGGTTATTACGACAAACTAGAGGATGGATGTGTACATGATGAATATCGTGTTGAATTCTTAAAGAGTTATCTGGAATGGATTAAAAAAGCCATAGATGATGGATGCGATGTAAGAGGTTATTTTGTATGGTCTACCATGGACCTTTACAGTTGGATTAATGGTTATAAAAAACGTTATGGGTTAGTTTATGTGGACTATGATAATGATAATAATAGAATCCCTAAAGATAGTTATTATTGGTATAAACAATATATTTTAAGTGAAGGAGAAAAGTTCAATGCAAAGATTCAGTAATTTTATTGAAAAAAAGATTGCCCCAACGGCAAATCGATTATCAAGACAAAAGTATTTACAAGCACTTCAAAACACATTTTTAGCGCTTGTTCCATTATTTACACTAGGAAGTTTTTCCCTTGTAATTACTTCTCCTCCAATGGATTATACAACCATGGAGGCAGGGGTTCTTCGTTCTATAATGCAAGGATGGCAGATGATAGCAGACGCACTAGGTCCTATTCTTAATTATGTATTCTTAGTAACTATGCCGCTTATGTCTTTATATGTAGCAATAGGAATAGGGTACTTCTTGGCTAAGCATTACAAAATGCAAACTATTATTCCTATATTTATAACAGCAGCTTCTTTTGTTATTTCTGCTAGTATGAGTGCAGAGGGTAATTTATCCTTTACATATTTTGAAGCAACAGGCTTATTTACAGCAATTTTAGTATCTATTACAACATTTGAATTTTATCGTTTATTAGTTGAGAAAAAGGTTGGACGTATTGAACTGGGAGGTAGTGGAGTTCCACCTGCTCTTTCTGATTCAATTGGTAACTTAGTACCTGTATTAATTGTACTGATCACAGTAGCAACCTTAAATAATGTTATTTTTAGATTGACAGGAAATGGACTTCCTGCACTTATGACACTTATCATGTCTCCAATAGTAGCTGTTGTGGATAATGTATGGGGTGTAATAATCCTTGCTGTAGTGGTAATGCTTTTCTGGTGGTTTGGAATTCATGATTCAGTTATTACAAGTGCATTAGACCCATTCTTCTATAGTAACCTAGGAGCAAATGCAACAGCTTTTGCCGCAGGTACAGCAGCAGCTTCACTGCCTTTTATAGTAACAACACCATTTTGGTGGAACTTTATGGCCATTGGAGGAAGTGGAGCAACACTTGGATTAGCATTTTTAGCTTTAAGAAGTAAGTCAAAACAAATTAAAGCAATTGGTAAAATTAGCTTTATACCATCTTTATTCAATATTAATGAGCCTTTGATTTTTGGATTACCACTTATGTATAATCCTATTATGATGATACCATTTATACTGGTAATGCCTTTAAATGGTTTAATTACTTACTTTGCAATGAGCACAGGATTAGTTGCACGTACCTTTGCTTATGCAAGCTGGAATATGTTTAGCCCAATAGCAGCGCTTATTGATACTTTAGACATTAAAGCTTTACTATTAGTTGTTGGTTTAATTATAATAGATATGATTATATATCTGCCTTTCTTTAAGGTTTATGAAAAACAAAAAATAAAAGAAGAATCAGAAAATTAATAGTAGGAGACGATAATATGAATATTTTATTAGTATGTAATGCTGGAATGAGCACAGGTATTATGAAAATGCGTTTAGAAGAAGAAGCCCAAAAACGCGGAATTGATGCCACTGTATCCGCTGTGCCTCTTGTAGAAATTGATGAACATGTTGGTAATGCAGATGTTATTCTCCTTGGACCTCAGATTCGATTTGCAGCAGATGATGTCAGTGAAAAAGCAGGAGATAAACTGACAATGGTTATTTCACCACAGGATTTTGGAATGATGAATGCTGTAAAAGTAATGGATGATATTTTAAATAAAATTCAGAAATAAAGTTATATGCCTCTAAGATGAGTCCAATTTATGGATCTCTCTTAGGGGTGTTATTTTCATATTTAAGTTAGATAATATGCATTATAAAACAGAGAATTATATAGAGATTCTCTGTTTTTCATTGTACTTAATTATGAAAATAAACTTCATTATGTTTGTATATAATGGACAATGAAGTTTTATAAAGAGGATTGTAAAATTTGATTGTTAAAAAATTAAACTTTGCAAAAGATAAGAGTTCTAAGTGAAGGGAGATAATAAATTGGAAATTAGACGTTATGCCGAAAAATAGCAGTAGTTACTGGAGCGGCAAATGGAATTGGAGCGGTACCTGAGGGGTTGCAGGCTGCCTGGGTTCTGGGTAAACGAGGACATGGAGTTGTGGTTTGTGAAAAAGAAAATACTGCAGGTGGTCAATACCGCTTAGCAAGCGTACCAACAATGAAACAAGACCTTTCTAAAACTATATTAACCTATTTGACATTATGCAAAAAATATAATGTTAAAATAATTTATGGCGTTGAAGTTACAAAAGAAATATTGGATAAGGAAAACTATAATGAAATCATTATTGCTACCGGTTCCTTGCCAATTGTTCCTCCAATTGAAGGTATTAACGGAAAAAACGTTGTGCTGGCTAATCAAATATTATCTTTTGATAAAATTTTTGCTGATAAAAATATTCTGGTTTTAGGTGCAGGATTAGTTGGTGCAGAAACAGCTGAATTGTTAGCGGAATATAATAATTCAGTTACAATTGTAGATATGATAGATAAAGTAGCACCAATTGCACCAGCCAGACCAAGAGGAAATCTTTTAGACCATTTAAAACAGCTTAATGTCAATATAATGTTAAATAGAAAGGTTTTGAAGATTAATGAAGATGTAATTGTATGTGAATATGAAGGAAAAGCTTTAGAATTGTCAGGATATGATGTTATTGTACTAGCCTTTGGTTCCAGATCAAATATTCAATTATATAATACATTTAACAGTGAATATAATAATGTGCATTTAATTGGTGATGCAGCTAAAGTAGGAGATGCAAAAAAGGCAATTTTTGAGGCCACTAAATTAGCATTAAAATTATAGATTGTAAACTAGTTTAATTAACAAAATATAAATGAATAAAAGAATAAAGTTATTAAATATTTTCAATAGTTAACGTAAAATATTATTATATTTCAAATTGTAATTTACCCTAGGAAGAGTAAGTACTTAACTGCTTACTCTTCTTTTGAAATAAAAAAGATTAAATAATATATTTAGATAAATTTAAAAATCAAGAAATAATGTTATTTTGGAAAATAGTAAATAAAAAAATTCGTATTGTTTTAAGAAATATAGAAAATTATGTTGACTATTGATAAAATATGACATAATATTCTTATAATAGACAATCTATTTTAATTAAAGGATAAATAATATATTTACAAAAATCTGTGATACAAGCATAAGGATGACTTAAGGGCTCGATAGAAAAGGTTTACAAAGGTGTTATAAAAGGGGGATTGAATTGAAAGAGAAAATTTTAGAGTATATAAGAAGTATGACTGAAAATTGTGACGTTAGTACTTTAATTAGCGAATTAAATTCAGAAAATATAGCGCTTAAATTTAATATAAAACGAAATACTGTGAGCCATTACCTTAATGAGAGTATAGGTCAAGAATTAGTAAAAATTAATACAAGACCGGTACTTTTTCTAAACAAAATGATGTTTGAGAAGCGGTTTTTTCCTTTATCAAAGTGTGTATACTCTAGTATTAAAGAATTATTCAATGAAGAAAATAAAGAAGTCTGCGGGGATAATAATGTGTTTAGTAAGATGGTAGGCTGCAATGGAAGCTTAAAAAAGCCCATTGAACAAATTATCAGTTCTGTATTTTATCCTGATAATAGCCTTCCAATATTAATTTATGGACCTACAGGTACAGGTAAAAGCTATATGGCAAATCTAATGTTTGAGTTTTCAGTAAAGAATAAAGTGCTGCCTAAAGATGCTCCATTTTACATATTTAATTGTGCGCAATATGCTAATAATCCGGAACTTTTATCCAGCAATCTATTTGGATATGTTAAAGGTGCCTTTACGGGAGCTGTTGCTGATACTAAGGGAATATTGGAAGAGTCTGATGGAGGGATGCTGTTCTTAGACGAGGTTCACAGGCTTAATGGTGAAAATCAGGAAAAGCTGTTCACTTTTCTTGATAAAGGTATATTCAGGAGAGTAGGAGAAAGTGATAAGTGGCGTAAAGCAAGTATTAGAATAGTAATGGCAACCACAGAAAATATTAATTCATCCTTTCTGGAAACCTTTATAAGAAGAATACCTATTGTTGTAACACTGCCTTCTTTAGAGGAGAGAGGATATGAAGAAAAACTTCAATTTATATATATGTTCTTCCACAGAGAAAGTAAGATTCTTAATCGTAAACTAGTTATCTCCGGAAGAGTTATAGATACTCTTCTTTATAATACTTCAAAAGGAAACGCCGGGGGACTTTACAGTACTATAAAGTATACTTGTGCCAAGGCTTATGTGAAGAGTAAAGATAAAAAGGATGTATATATTAATTTGCGCAACCTGCCTGATGATGTTATTAACAGTACAGCTGCTCCAAATTTATCTGAGGATCTTAAAAGTAGAAAGATATTAATTTCTCCTAGTAAAGATTATAAGAAGGAATTAACTTTTAAAAAGGATGATGTAGAGGAATTAACCAGTTTCTTTGAAGAAATATGCTATTATTATAAAAAGTACTGTACAGGGAAAATCGACCCAAGGCTACTTGAATATTTTTCTTTTAAGGCTATAAAAAAAATAATCGACTGCTTTATTATTAGTCATAATGCAAAATATGAAGAAAATATGTTTGGATATATTTTAAACATTGTAGAGAAAGCACTGAACGATACGTCTCTTCTTTATAATTTGAAATTCACCAGTAATAACATATACTTCATTTCCGCTTATTTTCACATAAGAGGTTCAAGAAAATATAAGATTAAAGGAAAAATAAAAGATGAACTGTTGTGTGAATACAAAGAAAAATATTACAAGGAGTATATTATAGCTAATAAAATATTAACCTTGATTTATGAGGACTTAGAGATTTCAATTGAAAATGAAGACAAGTTATTATTGACTATATTTTTGGCTAGTTTAGGCCTTGATTCTGATTTTGACAGCATAAAACCTATTTTATTGACTTATGGAGATAAAACTGCCAGTAGAATATGTGATGCAGTAAATATAATCTTAAAGAATAATATATTTGAAGGGATAAATGTACCTATAGTACATAATATATTCGAAGGAACGGATGTATCTTTAGAACAGAATAAATTTGAAGGTTTGGATACATTCACTTCTCCCACCGTAGAAGCTATTTCTGAGAGAATTCTAAAGTATACCAAGGATAATGATATAAGAAAAGGATTGCTAATCTTATCAGATATAATTCCTATAAAGGAACTATATATTAGCCTGCAAAAAGTAATTACAGTTCCTTTTGTTTTAATAAACAACACATCAGCCAATATAGCTATTAAGATAGGAAGTTATTTGCTTGATAATTATGATATGGAGGAAATAGTTAGAAATATTGAAGAAGATAATAAAATTCAATATTATGTTAATTATTCAGGAGAAAAGGATAAGGCATTATTAGCTATTTGTCCTACTGGACTAGGTGTAGCTCAAAAGCTGAAGAATATTTTAAAGAAGAGTATTCCAAAGGAGATAGATGTAAAGATTATAGATTATCAATATGAGAGCATAAAAGATTTTGACAAGCAATCCATGATTTTTAAACAATATGACGTCATAGGAGCCATTGGACCTATAAATCCAAATATAGTAGGGATACCCTTTATATATCTTCATGATATTACTTCTGAAAATGCCGGTGAAAGTATTAATAAAATGTTTGAAACAGTGGCCAGTAAGAATCAAATCGATACTATTATAAACAGCCTTGTAATTAGTTTATCCTTAAAAAGGCTAATAGGTAATATAACAATTTTAGATAAAGATAAATTGTTATATGAAATTTCAGACTCTTTGGGCAATTATGAGCGTTTGTCGAACTGTAAGCTAAATAACAGGATAAGATATAACGTTTATTTTCATGTAAGTTGTTTGGTGGAGAGATTAATAAGAAACTCTCCTATTGATACCTGCGAGGATCTGGAAAGATTTATAAAAACAAAGGGCGAGGAAATAGAATTGATAAAAATGGCTTTTAGTGGAATTGAAGATTCCTACAATATAGATATCCCTATCACGGAAATAAAATATCTGTATAATTTGCTCAAAGGAAAGTAACAGTAGGAGGATGACAACTCTGCGCTTCAGTACTTTCCCCAAAGCCTATACATTTTTAGTGCATCTGATATAAATGATAATCTTGTTATATATAATACTAGGAGCAGAAAAGATTCCAATGTAGATATTGATAGATTAGAACTGATTAAAGACACTATTAAAAAGCTGATAATGAAATAAAAATATGTAAAAGACAATCGCCGCCAATATTATATATTGGCGGCTCATTTTAACTGGGATAGTTTATATTGAAAATTTAATTAGTGGGACTGAAAAGGTTAACAGTGTCAAAAGATAGTTATGAAACATTGTTATTCTTTTCAATTACATCAGTAAAATCCAGTGCAAACGGTTTCGACACTGTTTGGCATCCTTATTGCTATTTAATTAAGTGAATGCATCGAAATTAAAATAATAGTGAAAGGAGTGTCTAAAATAGGGGACTTAACCAAGGTAGAGGAAGCACTGCCAGAAATTCTTGTATTAACTCATGGTTATTTTGGAAAGGAATTAATAAAAAGTGCAGAAATGATCATGGGAACTATTGAAGGAATTAACTTTATACCTTTAACTACGGATTTTTCTGTAGAAGAGTATAGGGATATGGTAGGTAATGCTATTAATGGAATGAAGGAAGGATCTGTTATTTTACTAGATTTACTAGGAGGAACACCTTGTAATACCGTGGCAATATTTTCTAGAACTCGGCAGGTTGATGCAATTGTTGGAGTTAATTTATGTATACTTATGGAGACCGCTCTATTAAGAGGTAAGTATAAGGGAAAAGAATTATGTGAGCAGGTATTAGAGAGTACTCAATGCAGTATTCAAAAATTAAAATTATAAGGTAACAATGGGAGGAGTTTGAGTTATGAAGTATAAGATTCTTGTAATGGAAGAAATAGGTCAATTAGCTATTAGGGAAGCTGAGGTTCCAAAACCAGACAAAGGACAAGTTCTTGTTAGGATTAAAAACTGTAATATATGTACTACAGATTGGCAGAACTGGAATGGAATGAGGGGTAAATCTAATAAATCCTTCCCTTATGCGCCAGGACATGAGGCTGCTGGAATTATTGAAGCAATAGGTGAAGATGTTGAGGGATTCAAAGTTGGTGAGCATATTGCTGTTGGATATACCGGTTGTGGATATTGTGATGAGTGTAAAAAAGGAAATACTAAAAGCTGTAAAATCAATACTGAAATATATCCAGTAGAAGGGGTTACAGGAGGCTTTGGAATGAGCCAGTTTATGCTGATAAATAAAAATCAGGTTTTCAAAGTAAACGAAAACCTTCCATTTGAAGAGGCATGCTATTTGGAGCCTTTAGCAACTGCTGTTCATGGAGTAAGAAAATTATCTGTTAATCCAGGAGATACTCTTCTTGTAATAGGCGCAGGTAATATGGGCTTGGTTAATGCTCAGGTTGCAAGAGCATTTGGTTGCAGAGTTTTTGTAAGTGAAGTTGATGAAACTCGTATAGCATTAGCTAAATCTTTAGGCTTTGAAGTTATGAACCCTATAAAAGATGATATAGTTAAATTTTCAAATGATTTCTGCAATGGTTACGGACTAGACCACGTAGTTGTTGCAGTAGGAAACACAGTAGCAACAGACCAAGCCTTTAAAGTGGTAAAAAGAGGTGGAAAGGTTTTATTATTTGCTGCAGGATATCCTTCACCAGAATTAAATTTAGATGTTAATAAAGTACACTATGGGAATTGGCATATAATTGGAACGGGAGGAGCTAGTGTAGGGGATTACTGCTTATCAAATAAGTACCTTTCAGATGGAACCGTTAAGGTTGATAAATTAGTTTCATATAAGGTACCACTTGAAGAATATGAGAAAGCCTTCACTTTAGCAGCAACTCCAGGAAACTATAGGGTGTCTTTAGTTTTATGGGATAAATAGTAATAATCGGAGGGGTAATATGGGTAAAATATGTTTAATACGCGTAGATAGCAGGTTAATACATGGACAAGTAATGACTATGTGGTCAAAGGTAAATGGTATAAATCACATATTAGTTATAGATGATGTAGTGGCCAATGATCCTTTTATGAAGGATGTATACCTTATGGCTGTTCCAGATACTTTAGGAGTAACGATTTGTTCCGTGGAAGATGCAGCTGAAAGGTGGAAATCTAATAATCTGCCTGATGCTAACTTATTAGTTTTAATAAAGGATGTACATACTGCACATAGAGTATGGAGGGCTGGATTCCCAATTGATAGTATACAAATAGGAAATCTGACTCCAGAGAAGAAGACAAAGATACTGCATCCTTCCAGCAGATTAAGTGAGGAGCATATTCCTGAACTTTTGGAGATGGCGGAAGCGGGAATAGATGCATATGCTCAGTCTGTTCCTACTGAGAAAAAGATAAAGATAAAGTCCTTAGTTTAATATGGGTATTGAGGAGGATATTTTATGTTAGTTCAATCGTTTTTTATTGGTATATTGTATTTCTTTTGCAGATGGACACCAAACTATACTTTTCTTTTAGAAGCTGTATATAAGCCGACCTTCCTGGCTGTTATTATAGGTTTAATAATGGGGGATGTAAAGACTGCTTGTATTATAGGTGCTTATCTACAGGCAGTTTACCTAGGTCTTGTTACTAATCTAGGCGGTGTTGCTACAATAGATAAAGGTTTAGGAAGCTGTATAGTAATCCCATTGGCTTTAGCCACTGGTATGAGCCCTGAATTAGCAGTGAGCTTTGCGATTCCTTTTGGTCTTTTGGGAACATTGACAATCAACTTGTCTAAAGTATATATGTCATTCATAGCTAATATGGTTGATAAGGTTGCAGAACAAGGAAATGCTGTTAAGGTCCGTTTATTACATCTTGGCGGAAGTGCTGCCTATTGGGTCGTATTTGGTATAATTCCTGTCACATTAATTGTTTATCTTGGACCAAATGCTGTATCTGCTGTTATAAATCTAATACCACAAAGATTAGTTACAGGTTTAACAGTTGCAGGTGGTTTAATGCCGGCTCTTGGTTTTGCTATGACAGTAAGGGTAATTGGACGAAAGGATTATCTACCTTTCTTCTTCTTAGGATTCTTCCTAGTAAAATATTTTGAACTGCCTTCAATAGGTTGTGCAATATTTGCAGCTATAGCTGCGGTAATATATATTCAATTGAGTGGGGGGAAAGCAGATGGAAAAGCAGCAGCAGCCTAGTATAAAAGGAAAGTTAACAAAAAAAGATATATTTTTTGCCTGGTTAAGATGGAATTTGACAGCCCATGTGGGACAATCAACAGATAGACTTATGGGAGTAGGTTTTTGTTCTGCTATCAGTAAGACCTTAGAAAAGTTATATCCTAATAAAGAGGATTTATCCAGAGCTCTTAAAAGGCACTTGTCTCTATTTAATACTCAGTGTAACTGGGGGAGTATTATAGGCGGAGCTGTCATAGCATTAGAGGAAGAAAAGTCTATGGATGATGCTGCTGTTCCTGATGAAGTTATTACTGGTTTCAAGACCGGGCTTATGGGTCCTGTAGCTGGAATTGGAGATACTATAGACTGGCTTACCATTTCTCCGATATTAACTTCCATGTTTCTTCCTGCAGCTAAAGAAGGAAGTGTTATAGCTTCATTGGCATCCGCATTACTTTTTGGTCTTATATGTACTCCTATAGGCTTCACTTTATTTCATCTTGGGTACAATAAAGGACGTAGTTCTATTACTACTTTATTAAAAGGAAGCAGAATTAAAAAATTAATAGATGGATCATCAATTATGGGATTGTTTATGATGGGGGCATTATGTGCCAACTTTGTTAAGGCTCAAACTTCTCTTTCAATCACCACTGCAAATGAAGTATTCGAAATTCAAAAATATATAGATATGATATTCCCAGGATTGCTTTCATTAGCTACTGTAATGTTAACGTATTACTACTTGGAAAAACGTGGTAATAAGTATATGAATGCTTTAGTAGGATTGTTGGTTGCAGGAGTAGTGTTAGGAGCTTTAGGAATTTTAAAATAACAGAAATATAATAATCAAGGAGTGTAGTTTTATTATGTTTGTTAGTATGAAGCCTATTTTAGAAGAGGCAACAAAAAAAGGTTATGGAGTTGTAGCTCCAAGTATATTTGATGCGCTTTCTATAGAGTTTAGTTTTAAAAAGGCATTAGCGTTAAGATCTCCAATAATATTGAATACTGGTGGACCCTTTGACTTAAAATTTCTTACAGAAGTAGCTAAATACTACAGTAACAAATATCCAGAGGTTCCAGTTGCATTGAATTTAGACCATGGTGATAACTTTGATCAGATAATGACTGCAATTAGAGCCGGTTTTTCTTCTGTTATGTTAGATAGATCTTCAGCTTCTTTTGAAGATAACGTTAAAGAAACAGCAGAAGTAGTCAGAGCTGCTCATATAGTTGGAGTTTCTGTTGAGGCAGAATTAGGACATGTAGGTATGGGACTTCAGTATGATGACAGTGAAGATAACTTAACAAGAGTTGAGGATGCTGTGAAATTTGTAGAATTAACTGGAGTTGATTTTCTGGCTGTAGCTATAGGAACAGCGCATGGGCACTATAAAGGAACGCCTAAAATAAATTTTCAAAGACTGGATGAGATAAGAAAAGCAATAGACATACCACTTGTACTACATGGTGGTTCCTCTTCAGGAGATGACAATTTACAAAAATCGATAAAACATGGTATCAGTAAAATAAACATTGGTACAGATTTAAGAGATGCTGCAGTTCATGCAATGACAGATTATCTATCAGATTATGACCCACATAAGAGGGGGATTTTAAATGAAATATTTAGAGTTTCAATGGATGCTTATGCAAATAAATTAGAGTATTATATTAAACTATTTGGATCAAATAATCGTTGGTAGTTGTTTGACTCATATAATTGATTATAGTGCAATAGGATTTACTTTGTTGTAAGATAACTTGAATTGAAGATGCTTTGCTGCATCTTCAATTCTCTATTTAAATAAACTTATTTTCAAATGTGGGAGGAATGGTTAGTATGAAATATACACATTTAGGCAGAACAGGTCTTAAGGTTAGTAAACTTTGTCTTGGAACAATGAATTTTGGACCTCGTACTGAAGAAAAAGAAGCATTCAAAATCTTGGATAGGGCACTAGACGCAGGAATTAACTATATTGATACCGCTAATATTTACGGAAGTTTACATGGACAACATGCTGATAACCATACAGGATGGACAGAAGAAATTTTAGGCAGATGGTTTGCACAGGGGGAGCAAAGACGTGATAGGGTTATCCTTGCAACAAAGGTATATTGTAATATGCATGATGAAACTGAAGGACCTAATGGAGACGGTAACTCAGCTTTCAAAATACGCAGACACGTGGAAGGATCTTTAAGAAGATTGCAAACAGATCATATTGATATATATCAGATGCACCATATAGAAAGACATGCACCTTGGGAAGAAATCTGGGGAGCATTTGAGCGTGTTATAAATCAGGGAAAAGCAACTTACATCGGTTCCTGTAACTTTGCCGCACGCCATTTAGTTGCGGCACAGGCAAATGCTGAAAAGAGAAATTTCTTGGGACTTGTAAGCGAGCAAGATAAATACAATCTTGCTAACAGGCTTCCAGAACTTGAAGTACTGCCAGCAACAGAAGAATTAGGAATAGCATTCTTGCCTTGGAGTCCTCTCCATGGCGGATACCTTAGCGGAAGCGTTCTTAAGAATGCAGCGAATAGCAGAGGTGCTGAAGAATTCGGAAGAAATTTATCTCCGGAAAAACATAAACAGCTTGAAGAATATTCTGCGCTTTGCAGAGAGCTTGGTGAAAGTGAAGCTAACGTTGCTCTTGCATGGCTTCTGGCAAATCCAAGGGTAACTGCTCCAATCATAGGACCTAGAACTATGAAGCAGTTAGAAGATGCTTTACATGCTCTGGAAATAGAGCTTTCTGATGAAGTTCTTCAAAGACTGGATGAAATATTCCCTGGTCCCGGAGGAGCTGCTCCAGAAGCCTATGCCTGGTAAATTTATAAAATATACAATTTTATAAATAAAGTTCTTATATAATAAAAGAGTGGTATTAAACCACTCTTTTATACTTTTATGTCTCCATATGATTATTATATGTAAATTTTATACTTAAAATTTCTTTGCTAATTCTTTGGCTTTAAGTATAGCTTCTTCTACAATAGCCTCAACATCATTTCCGATAACATCTAAGCCTTCTGCTGCTATAGTTGTATAATCTGCTACTCCAAGGAAAGCTAAAATTGTCCTTAAATATCTGTCACCCATTTCAAAGGCCGAGAAAGGTTCAGCGGAATAATTTCCTCCTCTTGAAACTATGTTAACTGCTTTTTTCCCTGTGCATAATCCCATTGGACCTGTGGCTGTATATTTAAATGTAATTCCTGTAACAGTGATGTAATCAATATATGCTTTAAGTATAGCTGGAATGCTTAAATTCCAGAAGGGCTCTGCAATTACATATTTATCTGCTTCTAAAAATTGAAAGGCATATTTAAGTATTGGATGATTTTTATCTACTATCAGTGAAGGTGATCGCAGTTCTTCAAGCTGTCCAAAGGGAAGTGGAGCTATTCCCTCTTTATATAAATCTAAGGTTATAATCTCATCTTCTGGATTGTTTTTTTTATATTCTTCTATAAAACTATCTGATATTCTGAAGGTTCTTGATTGACCTTCTTTTTTTGCGTTTGCTTTAATATATAGTACTTTATTCATTGAATTGTTCCTCTCTTATTTAACTATAGTTACTTTAAAATATTTATTATTATAATATAATAATAATACATAAATATTTTATTATCAAGGAGAGGAAATTGATTAAGTAAAATATTTACAAATATAAAAGCAAAGGTATATAATGAAACTATAAAAAATGGAGGAGAAGGCCTTATCTCAAAATAATATAATACTTGATTTAGAAAGTGACAGCTATAAGGCGATAAAGGTATCTCATGGATTAATCAGTGGATACAGCTCGATAATGTTTCAATATATGCTTACAGGAAAACCTGTACTTTCTATCATAGATAAAGAAAGAAAAAACAAAAAAAGGCTTTATTGCACCGATTATTTGGGGAATTACTCTTATAATGAAGATATGAATATAAATGAATTTAAAGAGATGATTTTAATGGATAAAGATCCTAAAAAAAGAAGAGCGTATGAGAAAATTTTTACGAAGCATAACTAATGGAGATGGAACCAGTGGTAAAAAAGTACATAGGCATATAAAAAATGAAGTGCTGTCAGATTTATTAAAGTAAAGCTAAAGTATACTTAATGAAGAAAGGATGGATAATATGCTTTATAAGAAGATGGGAACAAATTGGATTATAAGGATAGATAAAGGAGAAGAAATAATTGCTTCTCTTAAAAAAATATGTGCCGATAATGACATCCAGGCAGGATTTGTAACTGCCATAGGTGCTGCGGATAAGGTGGAAATAGGTCTCTTCGATACCCATACCAAAACCTATAATTCAAAGGTTCTAAGTGGAGATTTCGAAATAACGAATCTTTCCGGCAATGTATCAAGAAATGATGGACAGGTATACATCCATATTCATATAACCTTAGGAGATTCTGAGTATAATGCCCATGGCGGTCACTTAAATGAAGCATGGATAAGCGGAACCTGTGAAATGTTATTAACAGAGGTACAGGGTGAAATAGGAAGAGAATATAATGAGGACTCAGGGTTAAATTTGTTCAAGCTATAAATTAAAAGTTGATATATATAAAGATTATAGTCATGTACCACCAGCTTAGCTGGTGGTACATGACTATAAATTTTTCATTTTAAATTATTTTTAAGTACATTATAAAGCGCCTCTGTTTCCTCCGGAGTTTTTCCGTTCAAAAATACTGTAAGCTCCTCTAAGGTTATAACTATATAAGGAGGATTATCTCTATATACATACATCTTTGATTTACCATAGGTATTAAGGTTATAGTTTCCAAGGCTGTATGCCTCTGTACCCACTCCGTTTGTCCTTACACCCTTGGGGAGTTTATCAATTTTATCTATTGTCTTAACCTCATTTAAGCTGAAACTGTAGCTGTATACCGGAGCAGAGATTTCAGCTGTGCTGTTATTTATAGATAATTTAAAACTTGCTGTATCAAAGGAAATAAACATGAAGGATAAGAATACCAGCAAAGCAGTAATGGAGGCATAGGTAAAAAAGTTTAAATATTTTCCTTTTTTGTTCCCTGTGTTTAGTGTATAGCCGTACCCCATACGCTTAGGCACCATCAGTCTTTTATCTTTAGGGTTGCAGTAGCCGCCCTTTGCCCAACATTCGTCCTCCTCTGTGTTAAAGGATTCTTTCTTCTTTAAGGATAATAATTTATTAAAGTGCTGCATAAATACCCTGTTATTAAAATAAAAGAATAAACCTATCCATATAAAGAGGTAAATTATTAAAAAAGAGGGGTATTTAGTGGCTATCAAAATAGGTAAAGCTAAAGCTGTAAATAATACAGTCAGCTTCCTTGATGATATTTTATAACTCTCTTTTATATTTTTTACTTCCTCTTCCTCCTGCATAGAATAGGGAAGTCTGATGCTTAAAAGTATATTATTATTAATTTTACCAGAGTCCTCGTTAGTAAAAAATACTGATATTGAAATTATTATTATTACAAATAATAAAATAATCCCTGTCATTATTAACACATCCTTGGATATTATTTATGTTATATAATATGTATTTTATAATTCTAGGGTAAATTATTTATCTGCCAGTTTATAGGCTCTATCCCTTTAGAAATTAAAAAGTTATTAGCTTTTGAAAAAGGTCTGCTTCCAAAGAAACCTCTATAGGCAGAAAGTGGACTTGGATGCGGAGATTTAATAATAAAATGGTTAGGATTTGTTATTAAGCTTATTTTAGATTGAGCGTTGCTTCCCCAAAGTATGAACACAATTGGTTTTTCTCTTAAGTTCAACAGCTGTATAACCTTATTTGTAAATATCTCCCAACCGATATTTCTATGGGAATTAGGCTTACCAGCTGCCACCGTTAAAACAGTGTTAAGCAGCAGCACCCCTTGTTCTGTCCAACTTTTTAAATAGCCATTATTTGGAATATAGCATCCTAAATCCTCCTTAAGTTCCTGATAAATATTTATAAGGGAAGGAGGCGGTTGAATACCCGGTTTTACGGAAAAGCTTAGTCCATGAGCCTGACCGGCACCGTGATAGGGATCTTGTCCCAATATTACTGCTTTAATATCCTTGTAGGCTGTATAATGAAGGGCATTAAATATATCATACATATCCGGATAAATGGTTTTTGTCTTATATTCCTTAATGAGAAATACCCTTAATTTTCTATAATATTCTTTATTAAATTCTTCCTTTAAAAGTTCGTTCCAATCGTTATCAAATTTAATCATATTAATCACCTAATTTAATTATAGCAGTGAAAATGAAATATTAAATAATTTTTTTGACGCTTTCTTTAATAATAAGTTTAGGTGTAAGACATATGCTTTTCGGTTGAGAATTTTTATTTTTAATCAGATTAAGCATGAGCTCAGAAGCTTTTGTCCCAAGCAGTGAAATATTTTGTTCTATAGAGGTTATCTCTGTATCTATGCTAAACTCATTTACCAAATTATCATAGCTTATTACAGATATATCCTCAGGAATTCTGAGACCTTTTTCTTTTAGCTTTTTTAAAAGTCCAAAGGTCATCATATCACTGGTTACAAAGACCGCAGAAGGAGCTGTCTCCACCAATTTTTCACCTGCCTCGTATCCGCTTTTGACCTTATAATCTCCAAGAAGGATGTAATCTTCACTTATATCTATTCCATGCTCCTCCATGGCTCTTTTATAGCCTTCATATCTGGAATATGGCATCTTTGAATTAGAGCAGTGAGTTATGCAGGAAATTTTTCTATGTCCATGATCGATTAAATATTTAGTTGCTATATAAGCACCTTCTAAGCTGTCAAAATACACCTTGCTGCAATTTAAATCCGGAAAAACTCTATCAATCATTATATAGGGTATAGTTAATTTTTTTAGTGCTTCTGAAACCTCCTCTTGATGTTCATAGGAGGAGTTTGAAACAGTTATAAATAATCCGTCTATCCCTCTGGAAGATAGCAAATCTATTAAATGGATATCCTCTTTATACTCATCGTCGGAGTTTACTATCATTAAAGCATAGCCGAACCTTCTGCAGTAAGTTTCAATGGCTTTTGTAAGCCTTGAAAAGAATATGTTGTCAACATCAGGGATAATGAGACCGAAGGTTTTTGTTTCATTGGTAACTAAGCTTCTTGCATTTATATTAGGAGTATAATTATGCTCCCTTGCTATCTTTTTAATAAGTTCTCTTTTTTCTTCAGAGATTCTGCATGGTTTATTGTTAAGAACCAGAGATACTGCACTTACAGATACATTAGCAAGTTTTGCAATATCCTTTATTGTAACTTTCATTTTTATCACCCAGATAAATTATAGCATATTTTATTGAATAGCGGGAATAGTAATAAAATGTACTTCCAATACATAACAGTGATAAAACGTTTTATTTTTTTGTCGAAAAATGTTGACAACGGTTTCTTTGAATGATATTATGTTTTTGTAATTAGTAAAACGTTTTATCAAGGGGATAGCGAAATGTATGTTAAGGAAAATGGCTTAACCTGGGAGATATATGATTCCATAAGAAGATATGCTCCTATGCAGCAATACGATAAAGAGGACATTATACAAGCTTTAAAAAATACCCTATACAGTGCAGTTATCTATGACGAAGAAAAACCTATAGCCATTGGAAGAGTAGTGGGCGATGGAAGGATCACTTTTTTTATAAAAGACGTAGTGGTACATCCGGATTATAGGAAAAAACATATAGGAAGTATGATTGTAAATAATCTTTTAGATTACATAGAATCCTGCAGCTGCAAAAATCCTTATATAGGACTTATGGCCATGCCGAACACTGAGAAGTTTTACGAAAAATTTGGATTTATAACCCGACCAAATGAACGCTATGGTTCAGGTATGATTTGTTTAGATAGAAAGAAGGATGGGAACAGTTAGTATGAAAAAAGTAATTGTAGTTGGAAGTCTTAACATGGACCTTACCATAAAAGTTGATAAAATGCCGAATAACGGAGAAACTATCCAGGGAAATGCCTTTTTTATGAATGAAGGCGGAAAAGGAGGAAACCAAGCTGTAGCTGCTGTAAGATCCGGTGCACAGGTTTCCTTTGTAGGAAGTGTGGGAAAAGATGCTTTTGGAGAAAAAATACTAAGCTCGTTAAGAGAAAATAACATAAACACAGATGCTGTTCAGATTCAAGATAAGGATTCTACAGGTTTAGCCATGATTATAAGGCATAATAATGATAACAGAATTATATTAAACCCCGGAGCAAATGAAACATTAACTTTTTCTTTTGCAAAGGATAAACTTGATGAAATTGCATCTGAAGAGGATATATTTATAACCCAGTTCGAAAATGATATAGAGGTAACCCTTAAGCTCATAGAGCATGCTAAAAACATAGGTATGACAACTATATTAAATCCTGCTCCTGCAAAGAAATTTTCAGAGGATTTCTATAAATATATAGATATATTAGTGATTAATCAAAGTGAATGTGAAATACTTACAGGGATTTATCCTGAAAGCATAGAAGAATGTAAAAAAGCAGGAAGGGAATTAAGAGGAAAAGGGATTAAGAATGCAGTGATAACCCTAGGTTCTCAGGGAAGTGTAACTATAACTCCTGAAGAAATAATAGAAGCAGAGGCATATAAGGTTTCTGCGGTGGACTCTACCGCAGCAGGAGATTCCTTTATAGGAGCCATGGCTGCAAAGCTTTCTTTTGGTGAAACATTCAATGAAGCTTTAAAATATGCAACTAAGGTTTCTGCTATAACCGTTACCAGAGAAGGAGCTCAGGTTTCTATTCCCACAAGTGGACAAGTAGAAGAAATTTTTAAAAATAAAGGAGAATAAAAATGGATATTAAAAGAAAATTAATAATTGATACCGACCCAGGTATTGATGATGCAATTGCCATCGCCATTGCCTTGTTTTCTGAAAAGCTTGATGTAAAATTAATTACTACCGTAGCAGGAAATGTAAGCGTGGATTTGGTTACGGAAAATGCTTTAAGGCTGTTGACCTTCTTTGATAAGAAAGTACCTGTGGCTAAAGGAGCAGGAGAGCCCTTGATTCAAAAATTCCTTGATGCTAAGGACATTCACGGAGCCACAGGAATGGATGGTTATGAATTTGGAGAACCTGACAGAAGTAATCTGTTAGAGGAACATGCTGTCAATGCTATGAGAAGGGTAATACTTGAAAGTGAAACCCCTGTGACTATTGCAGCTATTGGACCTTTAACAAACATAGCTCTTTTATTAAAGATGTATCCTGAAGTAAAGAGCAATATAGATGAAATAGTGTTTATGGGAGGCTCTATTACAAGAGGAAATAAGACTGTTATGGGAGAGTTCAATATAGCTACTGACCCGGAAGCAGCTAAAATAGTATTTGACAGCGGAATTAACCTTCTTATGGCAGGGCTTGATATGGGGCTAAAGGCTCTTGTTCATCCTGAAGACAGTGAAAAGATAAAGATTTTGGGTAAGACAGGAGATATGATGTACTCTTTATTTCAAAAATACAGAGGGGGAAGCTTTAAAACAGGGCTTAAGATGTATGACAGCTGTGCTGTAGCATATCTTCTTTGTCCGGAAATGTATGAGCTTACTGATACATTTATAGATGTAGAAACCTCAAGCAGTCTGACCCTTGGATGTACAATAGTTGATTTAAAAGGATATTTAGGTAAGCCTGCTAATGCTAAAGTATGTACAGACATAAATCAGGATATGTTTAAAAAATGGTTTATAAGTTCCATTGAGAAATGCATATAATTTAAAACAAACATAGGGGGAGAAAATTTTTATGAACAACTTTATTATGTATGCTACAGCTATCATTGCAGTTGCTTTATTAACTTACATGCTGATTAAAAAGATGGATATCAAAATCACATTGTTTGGTTTAGGGCTGGTACTAATGTACATTGCTATCGCTATGGGAAAAGGTATCGGTATTAAAGACTTTGCATCTACAGGAGCTGCTTTACTGGATCCTATAAAGGCTATAGGAGATATATTCAAACAAAATCTATCAGCAGCCGGTTTCATTATATTAATACTTGGCGGATATTCTGCATACATGAGCAAAATAGGTGCTAATGACGTTACAGTAAATGTTTTAACAAAACCTATTTCAAAGATTAAATCAGCATATATTTTAGTTCCAATAGTATTTTTGCTGGGAAATCTTCTTTCATTAGTAATTCCAAGTGCTTCTAACTTATCAATAATATTATTAGCTACATTGTTCCCTGTTATGAAAAAAGCAGGTATGAGCACACTAACAGCAGCAGCGGTTATAGCAACCACTGCAACGGTAATGCCAACTCCTCTTGGAAGCGATAACGTTGCTATCGCTCAGGAATTAGCTAAATATCCAGCATATGCAGGATTGTCAGTAACAGATTATGTTATGAAATATCACGCTATGGTTTCTGTTCCAACTTTAGGTGTTATGGCTGCACTGCATTATCTATGGCAGAAGTTTATGGACAAGAAGGATGCAGGTAAAATACAAGATGAAGAGCTTGATATTAAGGACATAAAAGAAATAGAAGGTTCTGCACTGTTTAAAACAGTATATGCTCTGCTTCCACTGCTTCCAATTCTATTATTAATATTAGTTTACTTTACAGGCTCTTCCATTAAGCTGTCTGTAGAAGTAGCTTCAATACTAAGCTTTATCATTGCAATAATATGTGAATTAGTAAGATATAAAGGTGATAAAAGAGTTTTATCCGATACTGAAGGCTTCTTTAAAGGTATGGCAAATGGTATATCAATAGTTGCTTTACTTGTAGCAGCCAGTGTATTTGTAACAGGATTAAAGTCCATCGGTCTTATAAGCACTTTACAATCAGCAATGCTTTCCACACAGGGAACAGGTATGGGAATTATCCTTCCATTAATATTAGTAGGTTTATCCTTATTAATAGTATTGCTTTCTGGAAGCGGTACAGCACTGTTCTTTGCCCTTGTACCATTGATGGTTCCTCTTGCAGAAGCAGCTGGAATCAGCCCAATAGCTATATCAGTACCTATGGGACTTGCAGGAAATCTTATGAGAGCAGTTTCACCGGTAGCGGCTGTTACTGTTATAGTAGCAGGATCTGTTAAAAAGCCTGCTTTAGAAATTGTAAAGAGAACAGCAGTGCCAATGCTTGGCGGTGTAATATTCATGTTCGTACTATCCATGATACTATTCTTATAATTTATAAAATAAAAAGCTGCAGGGTGTGCTATAATGGTTCACCCTGCAGCTTTTTATGAATATGATAATCTTTTTAAAATAATATTGGAATGTTTAATTATAGTGGTTATAATACAAATATATATTTTATTAAGGAGGAAACTTAAAATGGATGTAAAAGATAAGGTATTAGAAACTTTAAAAAATTCCGGTGAACCAATGAAAGCTGGAGAAATTGCGGAAACAGCAAATATTGATAAAAAAGAAGTAGATAAAGCTTTAAAAGCTTTAAAATCTGAAGAAAAAATCAGCTCCCCAAAAAGATGCTACTATTCAGCAAATTAGTTTAAAGCATAGGGTGAAATAAAAATAACATATAAAGGTTTGTAAAAAACAGCTTTAATCCTAGGATTAAAGCTGTTTTTATTACCATATTTAATGATAGATAACATAATCTATTGGTTTTAATTACAAATATGATATAATTATAAAGGAAATTATAAAAATGTTTATAGACAGCAAAAAAGTAATGTTTTCATGGATTATACAAATAAAGGAACGGAATTTCAGTAATTTAAAAGGAGGATAATGTAATTGGACGGAATAAAAGCAATGACTAAAAAGTATTTTACTTTTCTTTTGACCTGTGCACTTTCACTAATGCTTTTATTAGGGGGGGTTACGGTACAAGCTATTCCTAAAAACTATGTGGCAATAGACATAAATCCCAGTATAGAATTAGTAACTAACCAATATGACAATGTGGTAAGCGTTAATGCAGTTAATAAGGATGCAGAAAAGCTTATTTCTGACTTAGAGATTATAGGCTTGAAGATTAAAGATGCTGTAAAGCAAATTGTTGAAAAGTCAGTGGAATTTGGATACATAAAAGCGGATAAGGCAAATGAAATATTAATCACAGGATCTATAAGCAATAAATCTAAAGATATACTTGAAAAAGTTGATGAAAGTGTTAAAGAAACTTTGGAGGCCAATAAAGTACACTCAGAAGTAGTTAAGCAGAATATAGATGTTAATGATAGACTTTTACAGGAAGCTCATGAAAATGGAGTTTCCGCAGGAAAATATTCTGTTATTGAAAAATTAGTAAAAGGTAATTCTTATATTAGTAAAGAAGAATTAGCTGAAGTGAAAATAGCCAGCCTTTTTGCTTATGCCAAAGAAAACAACATAACATAGACACTGTTAAGGATAAGTATGAGGATGCTGTGGATAAGGCAGATGATGCCGAAGAGGATGCTAAAGAGGCAGAGGAGAAAGCAAAAGAGAAGGAAGAAGAAGCAAAGGAGAAAGCAAGAGAAAAGGAAGAGAAAGCAGCAGAGAAAGAGAGAGAAAAGGCAGAAAAGGAAGCGGAAAAAGCTAGAGAAGCTGAAGAAAAAGCTGAAGAGGAAAGAGAAAAAGCTGAAGAGAAGGCAAGAAAAGAAGAAGATAAATCTAAGGAAAAAATGAAGAAAGAAGAAAAAAATAAGGAAAAGAAAAAGAAGAAAAAGGATTCTAAAAAAGAAGCTTCAGTAAAAAACAAAGAAAACAAAAAAGAAATTGACCATGAAGAAGAGGATGATTAATTTAATATATTAGTTTTTAGTATTTATGAGCATGTATATATTAAAAATATGCATGCTTTTTTAATATAGCTTAATTGAAATTATTACTTCAGAGAGTTAATAACGAGGTTTACATATATATATCAGGATTATATAATACTATATAAAAGTTCAAATATATAATAAACTAAAGTTTTTAAAACCTGCGTTATGTTTATAAGATTTTATACACAGGATAAAAGATGGTTAATTTAGAAAGAGGAGAGAAGAGTATGGACAACAAAGAAAACAAATTGGGAGTGGAACCCGTTGGAAAGTTATTATTCAGCCTGGCTATACCGGCTATAACGGCACAGGTAATCAATGCTCTTTACAACATTGTAGACAGGATGTACATAGGAAGGATACCCAATGTAGGATCCCTTGCTATTGCAGCATTGGGAATAGCTTTTCCAATAATAATGATTATATCCGCTTTTGCAGCTCTTATTGGTATGGGGGGTGCTCCAAGAGCCGCAATAAAAATGGGGGAAGGAAAAAATGATGAAGCGGAAAAGATTCTTGGCAATTCCTTCGTTACCCTTTTAATGATCTCTATAACTTTAATGATAGTTTTCTTTTTTACTAAAGAAACTTTGTTAACCTGGTTTGGAGCTACAGAAAATACCCTTCCATATGCGGATGAATATTTTACCATTTATCTCATGGGAACTATTTTTGTACAGATCAGCTTAGGACTTAATGCTTTTATAAGCTCACAGGGGTTTGCAAAAATCGGTATGATGACTGTAGTTATTGGAGCTGTAACAAATATAATATTAGATCCTATTCTTATTTTTGGATTTAACATGGGAGTAAGAGGAGCTGCCATAGCTACAATATTTTCTCAATTTATTTCAGCTTTGTGGGTGCTTAAGTTCTTAGTGAGTAAAAAAAGTATCATAAAGATAAGAAAAAAATATTTTAAATTAGACAAAAAGGTTATACTTCCTGTATTAGCTTTAGGATTATCACCTTTTATAATGCAGTCTACTGAAAGCTTAGTACAGCTTACATTAAATTCAGGAATGAAGAGATACGGTGGCGCAAGAGCGGATCAGCTGGTAGGTTCTCTTTCCATTATGGTAAGTACTATGCAGTTTCTGCTTATGCCAATGATGGGGTTAGCACAAGGAGCTCAGCCTATAATAAGTTATAATTATGGTGCTGGGAAGGTGGATAGAGTTAAAAAGACATTTAAACTGTTAATAATGAGCTCTATGGCTTTTTCTACCCTTATGTGGCTGGTTTCTATGTTTGTACCTCAAGCTTTTGTTATGATTTTCTCAAATGACAGAGAACTTATTGAATTAAGCGTCAAGGGAATGAGGATATTTATGGCCGGTGTATTACTTATGGGAGCGCAGTTTGCCTGTCAAAATACCTTGGTTGCTTTAGGTCAGGCTAAAATATCTATGTTCTTAGCACTGCTTAGAAAAATAATACTTCTTATTCCACTAGCTATTATTTTCCCTATTTTCTGGGGTACAACAGGTATACTAATTGCAGAGCCTGTAGCTGATATAATAGCTGCAACTGTAACAACTATAGTATTTATAACTTATGTAAGACGTAATTTATCCGATCCCAAAACTGAATCTAAGTAGAAAAATATATCAAATAAATTTGACCATATTGAGCATAAACCTGATATTCAGGATTATGTTTTAATATGGTCATTAATTTTTGTCTGAAAAATGTTTTAATTAAAAGTTAAAATGTTTAGAAAAAATGAAAGGAAAAACATGAAAATTGTCGAATTATATAAGTTAAAGTCAAATAAAGCTTGGTTGTGACAAAACATTAATAACTTAGTATATCTAAATAAACGGCTTTATAAAACAGAAAATGCTTTCTTAATTAGCGTTAATATTAAATCATAAAAGGGAGTGTGGGAGACATGAACCAATTAGAACAATATCTTTCGGTAGAAAACAGCGGCAGAGGCGAATGGCTTGATAATGAAAATGTTGTTTTTATCAATAATAAGAGCGGAGTACCACAAATCTGGCAAAAATCTCTATCCACAGGAGAAACCCGTCAAAGGACTTTCTACAGCGAAAGAATATTTAGAGTACAAACTCATATGGATACCAGGAGTATTATATTCTGTATGGATGAAGGCGGAAATGAGCAGGAGCAGATTTATCTTCTTAAGGATGGAGCTGAAGAGCCTGTAAATTTAACTAATAATCCTGAAGTTCGCCATTATTTAGGCGGAATGACCAATGATGGAAAGAAAATCATTATGAGCTGCAATGCACGCAAAAGAGCAAGTTTTGATATTTGTTCTATTGATGTTGAAACAGGAGAAATTAAGACTATACTTCAAAATGAGGATAATTATAATCTTCCTGCCTGCTTATCACCTAATGGACAGTATTTACTTTATAATAAATTACTGGCTACATCAGATAATGCTTTATGGATGGTGGATGTAAATAACGGTAAAGCTGTCAAGATACCTGAAGATGATACAGTTGCACAATATGTAAATCCAACCTGGCGTTCAGACAGCAAAGGTTTTTACTTATTGACAGACAGAGAAGACGAATATACCTATGTAGCTTATTACGATATCGAAACTAAGTCTCTTAAGCCTTACTATAAAACTAACTGGGATATAGAAGCTATTTCTTTGTCCTCAGATAACAGATATTTAGTTATGCTAATAAATGAAGATGGTTATTCTTCCATGAAAATAATGGATACAAAAAATGGAATATTCATAAATCATCCTATACCTCCTTTAGGAGTTATAAGCTATTATGAATCCATAACCTGGTCTCAAAAGGGACATAAATTATTATTTTCATTAACTTCAGGAAAAAGAACCTCAGATCTATGGATACTGGATATAGATAATGACAGCTTAAAACGAATTACCAACAGTTCTATGGCAGACTTAAATACTGATGTTCTCGTTGAACCGGAGCTTAAAAAGTATAAATCTTTTGATGGTTTAGAAGTTCCTTTTTGGTTGTATACACCGGTAGGAAAAAGTCCTGAAAATCTTCCGGTAGTAATAGAAATTCACGGTGGACCTGAAGGGCAGGAACGCCCAATCTATAATCCATTGATTCAATATTTATTAAACGAAGGAATAGCTGTGGTAGCACCTAATGTCAGGGGAAGTATAGGATACGGGAAGAGCTATCATCACTTAGACGATGTAGAAAAGAGATTAGACAGCGTCAAAGACATCGATTCTTTAGTAGAATATATAGTAAATTCAAATATAGCTGATAAAAATAAAATTGCTGTTATGGGCACAAGCTACGGCGGATATATGACTTTATCCAGCTTAAGCAGGTATCCTCATTTATGGGCCTGCGGAATAGATATAGTGGGTATGTTTAACCTAGAGACCTTTATGGAGAATACAGCAGAATACAGAAGAGCTCATAGAGGTTCAGAATACGGTACATTAGAGCATCATCGTGAAATATTAAGAGAGGTGTCACCAATCAGAAAGGTGGATGATATTACAGCACCTCTCATGGTAGTTCACGGCGCTAACGATCCAAGAGTTCCTGTAGGAGAAGCAGAGCAGGTGGTGGACTGCCTTGCAAAGAGAGGTGTCAGTGTTAAATATCTTAGATATGAAGATGAAGGTCATGGAATAAGCAAGATGAAGAATAAGCTACACTGCTACCCTCAAATGGCAGAATTCTTAAAAAGAAATTTAGGAATAAAGTAGAATAGAAAACTATAATAAAATCAGTGCATAAGTAAAATATTGCTTATGCACTTTTTATATTACTTTTATAATATTTCTGCTGTGTTTATGTTAAAATGTTTTGTATATAAAGTTTAAGAAATAGTTTATATCGTTAGGAGAATGGAAATGAAACATTTAAATGATCCAAAATTTTCATCAAAAATACTGCTGGCTACCTACATAGTATTTTTAGCTTTTATATTATTAAATATTAAGGCTGTAGGAAGATTTTTCGGTGGATTAATGGGAATACTCACTCCCTTTATAATAGGAGCGGGAATTGCCTTTGTAGTTAATATTCCTATGAAATTAATAGAAGAAAATATAATGCAGCCTTTGCTGAAAAGATCAAAGAAAAAAGGGATTATAAGACCTATATCTCTTTTATCAACCCTTATAATCATAATGGGACTCATAGTAGCTTTGTTCCTTTATGTGATTCCACAGCTGGTTCAGAGCAGTTCCACTCTGATGCAGAATATTCCTCAATATGTCAGCTCTCTTGAAGGCTTTATGAACGAATATATGAGTTCTACAGAACTTCTTAATGAAATTTGGGTAAAAGTATTGTCTATGGGGGAAAATATTCTTAAAGTAGTAGGCCAAATAACTGGAGGGTTAATGAATCAGCTGCTGGGTATCACCCTTGGAGTGACATCTGTGATATTTAATATAATAATGGGGCTTTTAATATCTGTTTATATCCTCTTAAGTAAGGAAAAACTTATATTACAAGCTAAAAAAATTCTTTTTGCCTTTATAGAAATTGATAAAGCAAGGGAAGTAATGGAAATTGCGAGATTATCTCAACTGAAGTTTTCAAAATTTGTTTCCGGTCAATTTATTGAAGCCATTATACTTGGGCTGCTATGTTTCATAGGTATGACCATCTTCTCCATGCCTTATGCGGTGCTTATAAGTACGCTGGTGGGAGTAACAGCCTTAATTCCTATTTTTGGAGCTTTAATAGGAACCATACCTGGAGCTTTTATAATTTTAATGGTAAATCCAGCTAAAGCTATATGGTTTATAGTACTTATAATTGTTATTCAGCAGATAGAAGGAAACTTAATATATCCTATAGTAGTAGGAAACTCAATAGGCTTATCTGCCTTATGGGTGCTGCTTGCTATAACTGTGGGAGGAGGATATTTCGGTGTCCTTGGTATGCTTATCGGAATCCCTTTACTGGGAGTGATATATACGGTGTTTTCTAGAGCTGTTAATGACAGGTTGAAAAAGAAGGGGATTAATATGGAGAGGGAGAGGTGAGAAGCCAAAGGTGAGAGATGTGAATTTGCTGTGATATAGAAATTTTTGGATTTTCATTGTAACAGGTTTTGAGTTTTTATTTAAAATAAATTGAGAAGCGTGGTGATTATATGAATTATAATAGGGAGCATAAAAAAGTAGGTACCCATGATGGAAGGTTTCATGCTGATGATGTGATGGCCACGGCTATTCTTAAGGAGATTTTTAATATAGAAATAACAAGGACCAGAGAAGAAAGCACGCTGGAGAAATTAGATATTGTTTATGATGTTGGAGGAGGAAAATTCGATCATCATGGAATGGATAAAATATATAGGGAAGATGGTGTCCCTTATGCGGCCTGCGGATTAATTTGGAAAGAGTTTGGAGAGAGGGTTATCAGTACAGCAGATCCTTCACTAAATGTCGAGGATGTGGATTATTTATCAAGGTATATAGACAGAGCCTTAATCGAGGGGATAGATGCACTGGATAATGGAGTAAATATAGGAGAAACCTCAGTGCCTATTTTGAATATTTCCAATATACTTTCAGGGTTTAATCCTCCATGGTTTTCTAAAGAAAATGAAGATGAAGCTTTTCTAAAAGCTGTTGGTTTGGCATCTCAGGTTTTGAAAAACAAAATTAGATATAAACTTTCCTCTGTTAAAGCCCGGGAATCAGTAGAAAAAGCTTTTAATAACAGATATATCCCTCAGGTTATGGTTTTGGATAAATATATCCCTTACGGTGAAGTTCTTCAAAGGTTAGATAAAAAGCAGGAAGTTCTTTATGTTATATATAAGGATAAAAACAACTATGCTGCTCAAACGGTGAGAGATTCACAAGGAGAAGACAGAAAAAAGTTTCCTGAGGCTTGGGCATCTAAAAGAGATGGTGAGTTAGCTGAAGTAACGGGAGTGAAGGATGCGGTCTTCTGCCATTCCGGAAGATTTATAGCCATAGCAGGTTCTTTTGAGGGGATTAAAAAAATGGTGGAGATTGCAATAGGTACTCAGGAAGAAAAGTCTTCAGGAGCGCTAAGTAAATTCTTTCAGAAGTTCTTTACTAATTATAAGAATAATATTAATAAATAAATCATGGTGTTTGGCTGGCTTTTACTGTGCTTTTGCTATATATCCGTAAAAGGGAAGAAAAATAAATAAGAATATAGCTTCTGCATGAAGCAGAAGCTATATTCTTATTTAAGGGGAATCTTAAAGGAATTATTATAATGTATAACAGTATTGTTTATTACATGAAGGTTTTTATTTAATAAGTTTCCTTCAAAGACCACTACCTTTTCTTTAAGATGGAAGGCGGTTTTGCTTTCCACTCTATCTCTCATATAGGTTTTGCCTTCATCATCACCTAAATAGAAGGGCAGATATTCGTTTACCGGATGCTCAGATTCATAGTAAACGTAGGTTTTGTTATCTTTTTCCTCTACCTTGGTTATAGTCAGTTCTCTTCCATCTCCCAAAGGAACGGAGGTTTTTCCCTTAAGGTTAAGAGGAATTGAAGTTAATTTTTTTTGTTGATAATAATTATATGGTATTACAGTGATATATTCTGATTCATTTTCAAAGTTTTCATAAGCATAAGTATAGTTTCTATCATTATTATACTCTACAGTTTCACCGCCGGAGAGGGCAAGTACTTCATTTTTATCATTTATTAAGATGTAATCTAAAAATGAATCCTTTGTTGAATAACTACCCTGAAGATAAAGTTTTATAGGGGTGATTACAACGTTATCCAGCTTTGCTTTATAATCTAAAAAGGTTAAATCTTTATTTATTGCATATTCATACATATTATTCTTAGCTTTTTCACTGTTTACTAATAAATTAAAATCCCAATTGCCCTTTATCCCTGATAATTCGCTTATATCCATTTCTAACTTATAGTTTTCAGGAAGCTTAGATGCTATTAGAGCTTTATCCATAACCGTATCTATTGTTTCAGGTTTATTCTCATTGTTTATCTTTGAAGCCGGTACGCGATAGCTTACGGAGCCTTCATATATTTTTTTACTGCTGTCGATAAAATCTCCGTATTCATGGCTGACGGAGGCAAAGTTCTTATTTTTGAATATTTTTTTTGTGCCGGGGGTAAGGATTACCTCTGATTTTATAGATGGCTTTTCATTAAAAGGTTTATCTCCTTCCACCTTATAATCCAGTAAAAGATAATAGCCGTCATAAATTGCGCTGTTTATTGTGACCTCAATACCGCTGCTTTTTCTTGATACACCAAATTCATCTGTTACTTTATCGTATTTAGTTCCAATATTAAAATGTTTCTTTATTGATTCTGCTATATTGAGTTTTTTTGCATAAGTTGGTATTGCTGCTGTGGATATTACAGCTAACACTAAGGAAGCGGCTATAATTTTCTTTCTGTTTTTAAAGTTAAAAAACTTATTCTTTTTATAAACTTTACTTGCAATATAAGTACTATCTTGCATTTCATTCAGTGAATTTAAAGTTGAATTTATTCTATCCTTAACTATAGGAGGAACAGATGGATTATAATTTTTAACCTTCTCATTTATTTTATTATCAAATACTTCTTCGTTCACAATTATCACTCCTCTGAAAATCATTTCCTAAAGACTTTGCAAGCTTTACACGGGCTCTGGAAAGCCGGGATTTTACTGTACCCTCAGGTATATTTAAAACCCTAGATATCTCTTTTACCGGTAAATCTTCAAAGTAATATAAGATTACTGCTTCTTTCAAATCATCCTCTAATAAGCTTATGGAATGCTCTATGGATAGGCTGTCAGTGATTCCAGTCCCTTGGCTGTCTGGGAAAATTTCCTCCATAGGTATTACTTTCTTTTTATAATTATTTATCTTATTACATTCATTTATTAAAATCCTTATTAACCATGTTTTAAAAAATTGAGGATTTTTGATGGAAGCAATGTTTTTATAGGCTTTTAATATAGTTTCTTGAATAGCGTCAGCACAATCAGAATCTGAATAAAGCATGGATTTTGACACCTTATACATGTAACTTTCCAAGTGTTCTATTAAATGAATGAAAGAGTCTTTATTGCCCTTTATAGCAAGACTAACCTCTAAATCAAAATTCACTTATGATGCCCCTTTCCTTTTTAATACAAATATCTTCGAAGTATTTATATACATTAGATACCGGATTTCTATATTTGGTTCACCGTTAATTATTATAAATTCACTAAAATAAGCACAAAGATATTATAACGGATATTTTTTAGTATGGTTATTGTTATATCTAGGAATAATAAGCAAAAGAATATAAAAAGGAGTGTTTGATATAATGAATTGGGTATATAAAGTTGTAACTATGGATCATTTTATCAGTTCTGATTCTGATTCAACAGTGGAGGAAGAGCTTAATAAATATGGCAGTGAAGGCTGGGAATGCCTTGGTACCATGAAAAAGCCTTATGCCACTGTAGGAAAGCCTTCTAAATTGGATTACGATTGCTTGGTTTTTAAGAAAGAAGTTAAATAAATATTATAGTGTTTATTATACTGGATAGAATCTTACTGCTGCTGCAATTATTAATTGCAGCTTTTTATAAGAGCCTTAATATTACAGAAGTTTTAGAAAGGGTTTATATTTACTTTACCTAGGAAGTGTGACATAATTAAGAATTGGAAGATATAGAATTAATTTAAGTTCTATTAAAATAATTTGTTAAAAATACTAGAATTTAGTGTTGTAAGGAGTACATATGAAGATAGGATTTGATCATAAAAAGTATTTGGAAGAGCAATCGAAGTATATTTTAGAAAGAGTAAATAATTACGATAAGCTGTATCTGGAGTTTGGTGGAAAACTGCTTTTTGATCTTCATGCAAAGAGGGTTCTCCCTGGTTTTGATGAAAATGCTAAAATAAAGCTTCTTCAAAAACTCAAAGAAAAGGTTGAGATCATAATTTGTGTTTATGCAGGAGATATTGAAAGAAACAAAATAAGAGGAGACTTTGGAATTACCTATGATATGGATGTTCTAAGGCTGATAGATGATTTGAGATCTTATGAATTGGATGTAAATAGTGTGGTAATAACCAGATATGAAGGACAGCCTGCTACGACGGTTTTTATAAAAAAGCTTGAGCATAGGGGTATAAAGGTTTATACCCATGAAGCCACAAAGGGATACCCTACAGATGTAGATACCATAGTAAGCGATGAAGGCTACGGTAAAAACCCTTATATAGAAACTACAAAACCTATTGTAGTGGTAACGGCACCGGGACCAGGAAGCGGTAAGCTTGCAACCTGTTTAAGCCAGCTTTATCATGAATATAAAAGAGGAAAGGTAGCAGGATATTCTAAATTTGAAACCTTCCCTGTATGGAATGTACCTTTAAAGCATCCTTTAAATATTGCTTATGAAGCAGCTACAGCGGACTTGAAAGATGTTAATATGATAGATTCCTTCCATCTTGATGCCTACAACAAAATGGCTGTAAATTATAACAGAGATATTGAAATGTTTCCTGTTCTAAGAAGAATAATTGAGAAGATTACTGGAGAAGAATCTCTTTATAAATCTCCTACCGATATGGGAGTTAACAGAGTAGGTTATGGAATAATAGATGACGAAGTGGTTAAGGAAGCTTCAAAGCAGGAGATAATCAGAAGATACTTTAAAACCAGTTGTGAATATAAAAAGGGTTATGTAGATGAAGAAACCCTCCAGAGAGTTAAGCTTATAATGGAGGAACTTACGCTGAAGCAGGAGGACAGGAGAGTTGTCATTCCTGCCAGAGAATATTCAGCAAAGCTTAAAAATATGTATAATAAAAATGAGCCTTGCCCTGTAGTAGCTTTAGAACTGGAGGACGGAACCATACTTACAGGAAAAAGCTCTGATGTAATGAATTCCACTGCAGCGGTAGTGCTGAATGCAGTTAAGCATTTTGCAAATATCTCTGATGATATACACCTTATTTCACCTTTAATATTAGAGCCTATAATTAATTTAAAATCTAAAACCTTAAGCAGTATGAGCACTGCATTGGATTGTGAAGAGGTGCTTATTGCACTTAGTATCTGTGCTGCTACTAACCCTACAGCACAGGTAGCCTTGGATAAGCTTGTAATGCTTAAAGGCTGTCAGGCTCACTCTACGACAATTTTAAGCAGAAGCGATGAACAGACCTTTAGAAAGCTTGGTATTGATATTACTTGTGATCCTGAATATCCTTCTGAAAGTCTGTATTATAACAATTAACAACAAAATAATAAGCCTCTGTGCAGATTAACTGCATAGAGGCTTATTTGTAATGTAAAAATAATTATATGGTGTTTTTATATATAATGTAATTGATGTATAAAACTGGTATAATTAATATGTATATAATTAGCTTAATGTTATAAGCTGAACAAAGAGATAGGGGGTTATATAATGCTTTCAAAAAATAAAGGCCTTTTTAAGGAAGCCAGTTCATCTAAATATCTTCCGAATATATTTTTTGCTGTACTGTTAACTTTTGGGTTTTTATTAGGGGGACAGACGTTAGGATTATTTATAATTTATTTTTTTATAAGCAGCATTTCATCTGTTGCGATTGAATCCTTGATGCTTTTAATCTTTCAGTTTTTATTTATTTCTTTATTTGTTTTTTTATGGGTAAAAAAAGTAGAGAAAAGAAGTATAAGCAGTTTAGGGCTTAAAGGGAGAGACTTTTTCGCAAAATTCTCAACGGGGTTTATTTTTGGATGCTTATTGTTTTCTTTAGTTGTGGGACTTTTGTATTTATTAGGAAATGCAGTAATAGAAACTAAATCTTTATACCCTACAGGATTGTCTGCATTAACAGGGATTCTTATAATCCTGCCGGGATGGATTGTCCAGGGAAGTACAGAAGAAATACTTACCAGAGGATGGTTTATGAATGTGCTTGGAGCCAGATATAATGCTTATTTAGCCTTGATTGTTTCTTCAAGTTTATTTGGCTTCCTTCACCTGGCTAATAATGGTGTCACCATTCTTTCAGTAATTAATATTATCCTTGTGGGATTACTACTTGGACTTTATATGATAAAAACCGATGATTTATGGGGAGCCTGCGGTTTTCATGCTGCCTGGAACTGGGTTCAGGGGAATATATATGGGCTTGAAGTAAGCGGTAATCAATCAGGTGCAGGATCTCTGATTAATTTAAAGCTTGTGGGCAGTGAGATCTTTACTGGCGGTAATTTTGGTCCGGAAGGAAGCATAGCATGTACTCTTGCATTGTCTTTAGGTATTATTGTAATGGTAATTTTGATATTAAGAGATAAAAGAAGTTACTAATACCATATAACTATTTCATTAATGAATTGGACTATTTTTTAAATATTAGTTATAATTATTAAAAGCATATAATTAAATAGAATAGTTGAAGATAAAGTGGGAATCTAAATATTCCCTATGTATCAGACTGTATTAAGAGAATTCTTAATGCGGTCTTTTGTATTTTTTGGGACATTTCTATTTAAAGTAAGTTTCTTGATTTAAATGGAAAATAACAACCATAGCAGGAAAATACTGATAAATGTCGATTTATATAGATATATGCAGTTAAAGCTCGAATTAGATAGTTACAATCATTGACTAAAATGTATGGTATTAGTATAATTTGCAGGTGTTAGGAAAGAAAAAATGGCCTTTAGGGGTCTTTTTATATGACTTTTTTTATTATCATCTATGAAAGGATTATTTGTAATGAGAGGTAACAATGTAAAATTGAGGCAAGAAATTTTTGCATCTGATGCTTGGAGGATTATCCATTGGCTGGAGGATAATGAAGTAACTCAATATTTAAATGAAAGACAAAATGTTCAGGAGAGCATAAAGGAAGTAATGTATAGAGTAAACATGCCTATACTTACTCATTTATTCAACCAAAATGGAAGCTTTTTTATGATAACCCATGAAGAAGAGGAGCCTGTGGGTTTTTTAAAGCTAATACCTAAATCCTTTGGGGCAGAGATGGTTATTGTAATTGGTGAAAAACAAATGTGGGGTAAAGGATTAGGTACTAATGCCATTTATGAAGGACTGAAGCATGCTTTTTTTCAGTGGAGAGTAGATGAAGTCATTGCGAAGATTAAGTTTGAAAATAGCCGCTCCAGAAGGGCTTTCAGTAAAATAGGCTTTTCTTTAAACAAAGAAATGTCAAAAGAAATGCACTATACTATTACTATGAATGATTTTCTAAAGCTTTCTGCATAATATTATAATGAATATTCAAAGGAGTTTATGTGCTGTAAAAATTACTTTTTAATGCACATAAGCTCCTTTTTGTGAAAACATATATAGCTATCATACAATTTTTGAAGCTATTAATGCAAAATAATATATGAAACCTCCAAAATATGAATCTTTTCATGCAAATCTCTTGATTTTATCTTTGTAAAGGGCTATACTGGAAATGATGAAAGAAAAATTGCATAAAATATACTTGAGTGAATGGTATTCTTGCAAGTTTGATGAATATATAATTCAATTTGGGGGTATTAATATGGAAGATTATTGTGGCAATGAAAATGATTACAGAATTGAAAGTGATTCTATCGGTGAAAAAGAAGTTCCCGCCAATGCTTATTATGGAGTTCAAACCTTAAGGGCTGTGGAAAATTTTAAAATTACCGGTTTAAGAATTAATGAAGAATTCATCAGGAGCTTGGCGGAAATTAAGAAGGCTTCTGCTGTTACCAATGGGAAAATAGGTCTTTTAACTGAAAAGGTTAAAAATGCAATAGTAAAAGCCTGTGATGAAATAATAGAGGGAAAGCTCCATGAAGAATTTATCACTGATCCTATTCAGGGGGGAGCCGGCACCTCTATGAATATGAATGCTAATGAGGTTATAGCTAATAGAGCTATTGAGATATTAGGTGGAATAAAAGGAGATTATTCTATAGTCCATCCAAATGATCATGTTAATATGGGACAGTCTACTAATGATGTTATACCTACTGCAGGAAAACTTACTGCCTTAAAACTACTTCCAAGAGCTATTAAGCAGATGGAAAGGCTTAAAGCTGTTTTAGAAATGAAGGCAGAGGAATTTAACAGCGTTATAAAGATGGGAAGAACACAGATGCAGGATGCTGTTCCCATAAGATTAGGTCAGGAATTTAAGGCGTATAGTGCTGTAGTTGGAAGGGATATTACAAGGCTTAACAGGGTTATGGACAGCCTAAGAGTAGTAAATATGGGAGCAACTGCAATAGGTACAGGAATCAATGCTCATAAAGATTACGAGAGTCAGATAGTACCTAACTTAGTTAAAGCTACAAATCATTTACTGAATCAGGCGGAGGATTTAGTGGATGGCACGCAGAATATCGATGTTTTTGCAGAAGTATCTTCAGCACTAAAGATATGTGCTGTAACACTATCCAAAATTGCTAATGATTTAAGACTTATGTCCTCAGGACCAAGAACTGGATTTGGAGAAATAAATCTTCCCGGTAAACAAAATGGATCATCTATAATGCCTGGAAAGGTAAATCCCGTTATACCTGAAGTGGTAAATCAAATAGCCTTCAATATTATAGGAAATGATACCACCATATCTATGGCAGTAGAAGCTGGACAATTGGAATTAAACGCTTTTGAACCTGTTATCTTTTACAAGCTTTTTGAGTCCATAGAAACACTTACAAAAGGTGTTGATACCTTTGTAAGTAATTGTATATCAGGAATCACAGCAAATAAGGAAAGATGCAGCTCCCTGGTGGAAAACAGCATAGGGGTGGTAACTGCTCTCTGTCCTCATATAGGATATAAGGAATCTGCCAAAATCGCAAAAAAAGCTATGAAAACAGACAAACCAGTGAAGGAGCTGGTATTGAAGTACGGTATATTAAATGAAGAAGAAATTGAAGAGGTTTTTGATACCATGGCTATGACGGAGCCTGGAATATCAAATAAGGTTTTAACTGTTAAATAGTATTTATTATTTTAGAATATAAACAATAAACTATAATAAAGCTTCTTTTCCCATGGAATTAATAAATATTCTTATGAGAAAAGAAGCTTTTGTTTTATAAAATGTTTTATTACTGATAATATTATATATTATAATGAATATTAAATAATATTAATATTCAATATTATGCTATTGAAAGGAAAAAAAGCATGAAAAAGACCATTTTATTATCAGTTATTGCTGTAGCGGTGAGTTTTTATATAGGTGCCTGTGGAAATAGGATAAATACTAAAGGAAGCGGTAAAAGTATTGGAATTAAGGCTGATACTGAAGCAGATATATCTTTTTCTGTGTTGGGAGATATCCATACAAACATTGATCATTTTGAAGAGGCTATATTAACGCTGAATAGTATAAACTCAAAGCAGGATGCTTTGATACTTAACGGGGATACTGTAGATGAAGGGCTTCCCAATGAATATGAATTAATTGAAAAAGCTCTTATGAAAAATAAGAAGTATATTCCTGAGAATATCATTAAAAATATAGGAAATCATGAATTTTTTGATTATAAGATAGAAGTAAACTCTAAAGAAGATGTGAAAACCTTTATTGATAGATATCTTGAATTTGCAGGTGAAAGCAGGGTATATCATGACAGATGGATTAATGGTTATCATTTCATATCCTTAGGCTCCGAGGACGGAAATTCCCAAAATATAAATTCTGTAAAAGCGCTTATTTCGGAAAATCAGATTAAGTGGCTTAAAGAAAAGCTTGCAGAAGGGTATGAGGAAGGAAAACCTATATTCCTGTTTCTCCACCAGAATATAAATAAAACCTCTAAAGGATGGGTAGGACTAGATAACAGCAGTGAAATTAAGAAGATTTTATCAAAATACCCGGAGGTGATAGTATTTAATTCTCACACCCATCAATCCTTAAATGATGAAAATGTAAATACAGAAGAACCCTTTACTGTGGTTCATACAGGAGCTGTAAAGTATACCATATTATTTAATGATGGAAAAATGGAAAGAGTACCTTTGAACCAAGGCTTGTATATTGAAGTTAAAGGGAAGGAAGTAGTTATCAGGGGAATAGATTTCAAGGATAAAAAGCTGATTTTTCATAAGAAGATTAATAATTCAAATTAATATTAATTTTTATTATATACTAACTTGTCTGAAAATAGAGGTATAATATAATTAAAAAATAATTAGGGGTGATAGTAATGGAAAGCTTAAAAATTGATGACTTTACCGGATATAAATTTTTATCCGGAATAAAACATTCTCCTGATGGAAAACATGCTGCTTTTGTTGTACATAGCATGGATTTTGATGAAAATAAATATCTCTCAAATCTATGGGTTTTAGAGGTGGAAACAGAAAAATATTATCAACTGACAGCATTTGATAGTGAAAGAAGCTTTTTATGGCTGGATAATGATAACATTATTTTTCCCGATGCAAGAGATTCAAGGGATAAAGAAAAGCTAGAGGCCGGCGAAGAATTCACTCAGTATTATAAAATAAACATTAACGGCGGTGAGGCCTTAAAGTATTTTAAAATACCAAAATTAGTGTCGTCAATTAAAAAAGCAGGAGAAGAAATGTTTCTTTTTACTTCTCCATACAGCATAGGCAGAAGTGATATAAGTTTTCTTACTGAAGAAGAAAAGAAAAAAGAGCTGAAGTTTAGAAAAGAAGAGAAGGATTATGAAGTTTTGGAAGAAATACCCTTCTGGTCAAACGGAGGAGGCTTTACAAATAAGAAAAGAAACAGGCTTTACAGCTACAATGAAGCTTCTCATGACATAGAGGAAATAACTGATGAAAGCGTAGATGTGGATCTTTTTAATATAAATGAGGATAAGAGCAAGGCAGTACTGCTTTTGTCTGACTTTAAAGACAAAAGGGAACTTACAAATCTCATTGCAGTTTATGATATTAAGAGTAAGAAGCTTCAGATATATGATTATCAAGCTTCTGAGGGGGAAACAGAAAACTCTGAAGGTTTATCCCACAGTTTTGCAGACTTTATATCTGATGACAGAGTTATATATTCCGCAACTAACATGAAGAGATATGGAGTTAATGAAAATGATAAGTTTTATATACTTGATTTAAATTCAGGAAAGTCTGTATGTATAACCCCGGATTTAGATGCTGCCCTTACAAACTCTGTAGGATCTGACTGTAGATACGGAGGGGCATCTTTAAAGGAAATAAATAATGGATATTTGTATTATGTCACTACTGAAGGACATAATTCTTATTTAAACAGAATAGATGCTCAAGGTAAAATAGAAAAGATAATTACAGGAGAAGGCTCCGTTGATGGAATAAGCATAAATAAAGAAAGTCTTCTGTTTATAGGAATGAAAACGGACAAGCTTCAGGAATTATATAAATTTACAATAGGTACGGAAAAACAGATTACAGATATGAATGGATGGGTTAATTCCGAAAGAAAGCTCTCTACTCCGGAAAAGCTTTCTATAGAAACATCTCCGGGAGTAGTGATAGAAGGCTGGATTATGAAGCCTGTAGATTTTGATGAAAATAAAAAGTATCCTGCCATTTTAGATATTCATGGAGGACCTAAAACCGTCTATGGAACTGTATTCTATCACGAGATGCAGTACTGGGCTAATGAAGGCTATGCGGTATTCTTCTGCAATCCAAGAGGAAGTGATGGAGGAGGTAACGCATTTGCAGATATTAGAGGTAAGTATGGAACTATAGATTATGATGATATAATGGCTTTTACAGATGAAGTTATTAAAAGGTTCAGCTTTATAGATAAAGAGAAGGTGGGAGTAACCGGAGGCTCATACGGAGGCTTTATGACTAATTGGATAATCGGTCATACAGATAGATTTAAAGCCGCTGCCTCACAAAGGAGCATCTCTAACTGGATATCTAAATTCTGTACCACGGATATCGGATATTTCTTTGTTGATGATCAATGTCAGGGAACACCTTGGGTAGATCAGGAAAAATTGTGGGAACAGTCTCCTTTAAAATATGCTGACAAAGTAAAAACCCCTACGCTGTTTATACATTCTGAAGAAGATTATAGGTGCTGGCTTGCTGAAGGTATACAGATGTTTACTGCCCTTAAATATCATGGGGTAGATTCAAGACTATGCATGTTTAGGGGAGAAAACCATGAGTTAAGCAGAAGCGGTAAGCCTAAACACAGGCTTAGAAGGCTTCAGGAGATTACTCAGTGGTTTAATAAACACTTAAAATAGTTTATCCAACTGGGGAAAGGAGGCTGTATGAATAAGAATATTATTATTTTAGTGTATAATAAGACATCTGATATAAATGAAATATATTGTCTGAAAAAAAGACTTGAACCAAGGCTTTTAGATATATTTCAAGGCTTTGAAGTTATTCATTCCTACATGGATTTAAAGGCTGAAGAGGATGAAAAATTAAATAACTTGGGATTTATAGCTTTTTCCAAAGCAATTAAATGTTGTGAAGGTAAAGGAAGCAAGGTATATATACAGCCTTTAATCCTTGCTGGAGGGGAAATATTCCGTAATATCCAAAGTTATCTGGTCATGATGAAGGCAGAGGATATACGATTAGGGGAGGCTTTATTAGAAACAGGAAACATTGAAAATTTTAAAATCTTCTTGATGAAGCTTATCAATGAATCCTATTCTAAGAAGCAGGAAAAGAAGTATACTGAGGATTTCAGGAATTCAGCTTATATCTTTATTGTCCATGGAAGCAGCAGAAGAGGTAATATATCTTATGAAAGGCTTAAAAAAGCAATAAAAGAAGAATTTCCGTATTCATTTTTGATTTCCATTAGAGATAAAGAAGCTATTGAAGCCTTAGTGGAGGAACTAAAGGAAAAAGATTATAAAAATTTAACCATGATTCCGCTGTTTATTTATAACGGTTACCATATGAAAGAAGATATATTATCTGAAAAAACCTCACTTATTCAAAGGGAGTTTATAAAGCAGGGTATTAATTATGATATTTTAAATGGAGCACTGGCAGATGAAGGGTACTTTATAGATCTTATTATAAAGTGTATAGAGAAAATGATGCTTTAAATTGATGTTGCTATTAGTAATTTAGTTATAGAGAAGTACAAGGATGAGGTGAGGATATGTTTATGCCTTTAATGATAGATTTTAAAGATAAAAATGTTGTAATCATAGGCGGAGGAAAAGTAGCCTTCAGAAAATGCGTAACTATACTGAAATACGGAGGTATAATAACTGTTATAAGCCCTGATTTTGTTGAAGAATTTAAAAGTATTCAGAATAAGATTACCTTAATTAAAGAACCCTATAATTCCTGCTATTTAAAAGATGCCTATTTGATAGTAGCTGCAACGAATAATAGAGAAATTAATAAGGAAATCAGCGATTACTGTAAAAGAAATAGTGCTTTCTGTAACGTTTCTGATTCTCTGGAGGAATCCTCTGTCATATTCCCATCTACAATAACAAGAGGAGATCTTTCTCTTTCTATTTCTACTTCAGGAAAGGTCCCTTTCCTGAATAAAAAGATAAAGAAAGAGCTTGAAAGCATTTATGGAGAAGAATATTCCCAGTATATAAATGTATTAGCCGGTATTAGAGAGAAGGTACTAAAGGAAGACTTTACTGAAGAGGAGAAAAAGATAATATTCAGCAAGGTACTTAATATTCCTAAAGATGAGATTATTAATATTGAAACCATTACTTATGAGAGCTTAAAGGAATTGGTACATAAATCCTTTGTGGAAGCTGAAAAGTGAAGTTTATAGGGAAATAGAACAGGATTTAAATTATTGTATTAAATAAGGTTATCGCTAAGGAAAAAAGAGCTTTTAAAGCTCTTTTTTTGTAAATTTTCTTATATCTCATAATGATTTCCATGGAAACTATTGTGTCAACCGCAACTTATGATATAATTATAGTGCTTGTAATTAATACTAAAGAATAAAAAATATTAGGAGGTAATATTTATGAAACTTAAAGGATTATTATTATCATTGACTGCAGCGGCGGTTATACTAACGGGATGCGGTTCAAAGGGTACTCAGAATAATGATGCCAAGAAAGAAGGCGAAAAGAATCCTGATGTAGTTTCCGGAGCATCTATTGCCAAAGATGAACAATCTCTTGAAAAAGCTCTAAGCAAGGATGGTACATGGATTATAGTTTTAAAATCTGATTTAACATCAAGTAAGGAATTAGTGATGGAAGGAGAGTTTACTAAAGCAGATAAAAACGATGCCTCTAAAAAAGTTCCTGCAGGACGTAAATTAGCTCTTTATGATCAGGATGATAAGAGGAATAAGACTGCTTCGTATACTTTAAAAGCTCCTAAGTTAACTATAAAAAGTGAAAATGCAAAAATACAAGGTGGTACTTTTGTAGGAGACGTATATGTTGAAGCTAAAGACTTCTCCATCGTAGATGGTAAAGTTGAAGGAAATGTTTATTTTGCTAATGAGGAAGCACAAAAGACATTTAAAACTGACAAAGGTACTGTAACAGGAAAAACTGAAATTAAAAAATAAAAAGTAGATTTAAATAGAAAGAGGTCTGAGTTTAATTCAGGCCTTATTTTTATGGATATAATTTATTTTGAACTTTATTTTGAAAAGCAGTCATATGTGATATAATTAAAAAAATAATAGATAAGGAGTACACTATGGAGAATAATTTTTACACAAAGCAGGAAGAAATAGTAAATGCCATAACTCATGGTGCCGGGGCGGCTCTGGCTATAGCAGCTTTAGTAGTTCTTATAGTATTTGCAGCACTGAAGGGAACAGTTTGGCATGTAGTCAGCTTTTCCATTTATGGTGCTTCATTGGTCATTCTTTATTTAGGTTCTACCTTGTATCATTCCTTAACCAATGTTAAGGCAAAAAGGATTTTTAGGAAATTTGATCATATGTCGATATACCTATTGATAGCCGGAACTTATACTCCTTTTTGCTTAACTGTGCTGAGAGGCTATGTAGGCTGGACAATATTCGGAGTGGTATGGGGATGCACTGTTATAGGCATCATATTTAAAGCCATTTCCATAGGCAAATGGGATAGGTTATCTACTTTATTATATATACTTATGGGCTGGATAATAATTATAGCTATTAAGCCCCTTAGTTCAGCTATGACTCCTGCAGGAGTTACGTTTTTAGTTTTGGGAGGATTGGCGTATACAGGAGGAGCGTTCTTCTATATCAAAGACAAAATACGATTCAATCATGGAATCTGGCATCTTTTTGTAATAGTAGGAAGTGTCTTTCACTTTTTCTCAGTGATGACGCTTTTGTAAACTAAAAATAAGCCATACTGATTAACTAAAGGTTAATTAGTGTGGCTTACTTTTATTATCATTTATATTAAAGACATTTTATCAGTTTTTATATTATACTGAAATTACGCTTCAGAAGATGTCCCTGATTCAGAAGCGTCAGCTTCAGCGGTTTCTTCAAGATCCTTGTACATAACTGAAGCGTTTACCACAGCTAGAAGGGTTTCAGGATCTGTTAACAGGGTAATATTATCAGGAAGCTTTATATCCTTTGCATAGAGTTTGTCCTCAAATTGCATCTGTGAAACATCTATATCAAAGTGCAGAGGAATATCTTCTGCGGGACCCTGCAGCTCCAGTTCAGGCTGAAGTGATTCAAGAACAAGTCTATTAAGCTGTAAATTTTCACGGCCTGTATAGGTAATAGGAATATTCATTTTTACTACTTCATCAGACTTAACATGCTGGAAGTCTACATGAATAACTCCATCGCCTAAATGTTCTTTTTGAACTTCTTTAACTAAACATGACCATTTTTTATCATTAATTTCTAATTTTAGAATAGAACCTTTTGAATTATATTTTAATACTCTTGCCAATTCTATGCTATCCACCTTAATAGGTATATTTTTATCCATGGAACTTCCATAAATTATTCCAGGAACTATACCATCTCGCCTTAAAGCTTTAACTCTTTCCTGGGGATTTCTTTCCATCACATTAATTGCTGACTGTGACATAAATAACACCTCTTTCTTATTGTCTCATTAAACCAATAAAAAATAGTAAAGTTATTAAATAACTTATTACTATATGATTATTCTACATTAATATAACTTAATATAAAGCTTTAGAGGAAAAGGTTAACCTTTTATTAAACTATTGTTTACAATGTTTATAGTTAGTTATCATATAGTTAACAATTAGTTAGAAAATTCTTAAAATAATATAGGTAAATATATGAAATTACAACCTTGACTAAGTTGTACGTACAGGATATAATGATATTATAAAACAACTTGTACGTATAGGTTTTCTTGAAAATGATTACATCAAGAATTTATTAGGAGGTAGAATCATGGGTAAATATTCAAATGAAGCCGCTGAGCTCCTTAAGTATATAGGAGGCAGTGAAAACATCGCTGCAGTATCACACTGTGCCACCAGAATGCGATTTGTTCTTAATAGGGCAGAAGCTGCTGATATTCCCAAAATTGAAGGAATTAAAGCGGTTAAAGGCACTTTTACTCAAGCTGGACAGTTTCAAGTGATAATAGGAAATGAGGTTCCCTTATTTTACAATGACTTTGTACAGGCTGCAGGAATAGAAGGGGTAAGTAAGGATGTAACTAAAGTGGCTGCCAGAAAAAATATGAACTGGCTTCAAAAACTTATTTCTCATCTTGCGGACATTTTTGCACCTCTTATACCTGCAATAGTTGTAGGAGGTTTAATACTTGGATTTAGAAATATAATCGGAGATATTAAGCTTTTGGAAGACGGTACCAAAACTCTGGTAGAGGTTTCACAGTTCTGGTCTGGCGCTCATGCTTTTCTGTGGCTTATAGGAGAGGCTATATTTCATTTTCTTCCTGTAGGGATTACATGGTCTATTTCAAAGAAGATGGGAACCACACAAATATTAGGAATTGTTTTAGGTCTTACCCTTGTATCCCCCCAGCTTCTTAATGCTTATGCCGTTGCCGGTGCAGATAAAATACCGGTATGGAATTTTGGTTTTGCACAGGTTCAGATGATTGGATATCAGGCTCAGGTTATTCCGGCAATTTTGGCAGGCTTCCTTTTATCTTATTTAGAAATTAAAATCAGGGATTGGGTTCCTTCTTATATTTCAATGATAGTGGTGCCTTTCCTTTCTCTTTTGCCAACGGTTTTAATAGCTCATGTGGTTTTAGGTCCTATTGGCTGGAAAATAGGTTCGGTTATATCAAATGTAGTATATTCAGGATTGACTTCTAATTTAAGATGGCTCTTTGCAGCTGTTTTTGGATTTGTATATTCTCCTTTGGTTATTACGGGACTTCATCACATGACAAATGCTATTGATCTCCAGCTTATGGGGGAAATGGGAGGAACAAATCTGTGGCCTATGATAGCCTTGTCTAACATTGCACAGGGATCTGCAGTACTTGCTATGATATATTTGAACAGAAAAAATGAAGAGGAAAAACAAGTTTCAATACCTGCTGCCATATCATGCTATTTAGGTGTTACTGAACCTGCAATGTTTGGTATAAATCTTAAATATATCTTCCCTTTCCTGGCAGCAATGATAGGTTCCTCTATAGCAGCGGTTATTTCCGTAGGAAGCGGGGTAATGGCAAACTCCATAGGAGTAGGAGGACTTCCAGGAATCTTATCTATTAAACCTCAGTTCATGCTAATGTTCTTCATAGCAATGGTAACAGCAGTGATAGTACCCTTTGTGCTTACTATAGCCTTTGCTAAGAAAAAAGTCGGAGTAAAGCAGTATAAAACCATTGAAGCTAAAGCTAAAGCATAAAAACAAATAAGGGAGGGGGGAAGCCTCCTCCCTTTTATGTTATACAATGAAATTAAAGGAGCAGATATACATGAAGGATTTTAGAAAGAGCATAATCTATCAAATATACCCAAAATCTTTTTATGATTCTAACGGAGATGGTATAGGTGATTTAAAAGGAGTTACTGATAAATTAGATTATCTGAAATATTTAGGGGTGGACTGCATCTGGCTTACACCTTTTTATCTCTCGCCACAGAGAGATAACGGTTATGATATAGCTGATTATAGGAATATAGATCCTCAATTCGGTACCATGGAGGACTTTCAGGAGCTTATAAAGGAAGCGGAAGAAAGAGGTATAGAAATTATGCTTGATATGGTATTTAATCATACCTCCACAGAGCATCCATGGTTTAAAAAAGCACTTCAGGGTGACAAAAACTACAAAGACTATTATATATTTAAAAAGGGTTTCAGGGGGAAACCTCCCACAAATTGGATATCAAAGTTTGGTGGTTCAGCTTGGGAATATGTTCCGGAGCTTGGGGAATTCTACCTTCATTTATTTGATAGCACTCAAGCGGATTTAAACTGGGAAAATCCCAAGGTAAGAAAAGAAATATATGATGTGATAAATTATTGGATAGACAAAGGGGTAAAAGCCTTTAGACTGGATGTCATAAATTTAATATCTAAGCCTTCTGTCTATGAAGATGATGATGTAGGAGACGGTAGGAGATTTTATACCGATGGCCCTAAAATCCATAAATATCTGAAAGAATTAAACAAAAAAACTTTCAGCAGACATGGTAATATAATATCTGCAGGGGAAATGTCTTCTACTTCCATTGACAATTGTATAAGATATACAAATCCTAAAGAAAAAGAGCTGTCAATGGTATTTAATTTTCACCATTTAAAGGTAGATTATAAAAATGGTGATAAGTGGACGTTAATGGACTTTGATTTTTATGAATTAAAAAAGATATTAAATAATTGGCAGTGCGGTATGGAAAAAGGGCAGGGATGGAGTGCTGTATTTTTATGCAATCACGATCAGCCAAGAAGCGTATCAAGATTCGGAGATGATGATATTTATATAAACGAGTCTGCTAAAATGCTTGCTACATCAGTACACATGATGAGGGGAACCCCATTTATATATCAGGGAGAAGAACTGGCAATGACCAATCCTTATTTTAATGATATAGAAGATTACAGGGACGTCGAATCTATAAATTATTATAATATACTAAAACATCAGGGGAAAAGTGAGCAGGAAATAATTAAAATACTTCAAAATAAATCCAGGGATAATTCCAGAACCCCTATGCAGTGGAACTTTGAGAAAAATTCCGGCTTTACTTCAGGAGAACCATGGATTCCTATAAGTAAAAATTATGATAAAATAAATTCTGAAGAAGCTCTTAAAAATCTAGATTCTGTTTTTTATCACTACAAACAACTCATAGAGCTTAGGAAAAAGTATGATGTCATAGCTTATGGAAGCTATATTCCTTTACTTGAAGAACATACTGAAATCTTTGCATATATAAGGGATTATAAAAATGAAAGGATCGTTGTTATTAATAACTTCTATGATGGAACTCCTGTATTTAGACTTTCAGAGGAGTTTAAAACAACATATATTAAATCAAAGATTTTAATTTCGAATTATAAAGACAGTGCTGAATATGGTGAAGAAATAGTACTACGTCCCTATGAGTCTGTTGTCTATTATCTTGAAAAAGAATAATGGGGATGGTAGAATGTTCTAGGGTGAAGCAAAATGGATAGTAAATACTCGATAATATATAATGATATATTAAGCAGGATTGAAAACGGAGATTATGAGCCCAATAGTAAACTTCCTTCAGAGAATGAACTGATGCAGCATTTTAATGTATCCCGAGACACTGTAAGAAAAGCTCTTAACTTGTTAGAAGAAGCAGGATATATTCATAAAATAAAAGGAAAAGGCTCTCTTATATTGGATATAAATAAATTCAATTTTCCAGTATCAGGAATAACCAGCTTCAAAGAATTATCCAAGGATATGGGAGTGGAGGCAAAAACTTTTGTGGAGGAACTGAAGGTAGTGAAACCGGGAAGATTTCTTAAAAGCAATTTAGAGCTTACATCAGAAGATGAGGTTTGGAAAGTTATAAGAGTCAGACAGTTAGGAGATAGAAAAGTCATTTTAGATAAGGACTTTTTTAATAAAAAAATAATTCCAAACTTAACCAAGGAAGTATGCGAAGATTCTATTTATGAATATATTGAAAAAGAGCTGAAGCTTAAGATAGGATTTGCTAAGAAGGAAATAACCGTGCAGCAGTGTACTGAGGAAGATAAAAAACTTCTGGATTGCGAAGGCTATAATATGATAGTGGTAGTGAGAAGCTATACTTATCTGGATGACACCAGCTTATTTCAGTATACTGAATCCAGACATAGACCAGATAAATTTAAATTTGTAGATTTTGCAAGAAGAACCAATTAAAGCTGAAAGCATGTAATAAAGTCAATTTGAGCTGATACCTCTAAATATATTGAGGCATCAGCTTTTTAACGAGAAAAAAATATTTTAAAAAAATTATAAAAACTATTGAGATTTAAAAATAATTATAGTATATTCAGTTATGGTTATAATTATTCCGAAATATGGAGTAATTATAAATTAAATTAATAACTTCTTTTTGGCATATTAACGCCATAAGGAGGTTTTTTATTTTTTGAAAAATTGATTTATTAAAGGGGATGTTACGGTGTGAAAGACGATGTTTTCGTTGAACTGCGAAATGTTTGTAAAAGTTATGATCAAGAGGAAACAGTAATAAAGAATCTGGACCTGGAGATTAAAAAAGGAGAATTTTTAACGCTGCTGGGTCCTAGCGGATGTGGAAAGACAACAACCCTTAGGATGATTGCAGGATTCGAAAGCCCTACAAGCGGGCAGATTATCATTGATAATGATAATGTTACTGAAAAGGCACCTTTTCAAAGGTGCGTTAATACTGTTTTTCAAAATTATGCTCTATTCCCTCATATGAATATTTTTGATAATGTAGCCTTTGGATTAAAGATGAAGAAGGTGGGTAAGGAAGAAATAGCAAGCTGGGTTGAAGAAATGCTGAAGATCGTACAGCTGGAAGGCTATGAAAAAAGAATGCCTGCTCAGTTAAGCGGCGGTCAGATGCAGAGAGTGGCAATTGCCAGAGCATTAATCAACAGGCCAAAGGTTCTTCTTTTGGATGAACCCCTGGGAGCTCTTGATTTAAAACTTCGTAAGCAGATGCAGTTAGAACTTAAGCATCTTCAAAGACAGCTGGGCATAACCTTTATATTTGTTACTCATGACTAAGAGGAAGCCTTAACTATGTCTGACAGAATTGTAGTTATGAACGGCGGAACGGTGGAACAGATAGGTACACCGGAAGAACTGTATGAACAGCCTAAAACAAAATTTGTGGCAGATTTTCTTGGAGAAACCAATATTCTGGAGGGAGAAGTTATAAAATTAAAGGAAAGAGAAGTTCTTCTCCACCTGGAACAAGAAAGCGATATAATAAGGATACCTAACCGTCAATATGTTATGGGTGATAAATTTATAGTATCCATACGTCCTGAAAGGATAAAATTTAAGTATGCTCCTGAAGAAGGAGATGTATGGCTTCCCTGTAAGATAAAAGAAAGAATTTATAATGGAGCTGTTATTAAAAATGTAGCTCTTTTAAATAACGGAAAAGAAATTCTAATTAATGAACCTATCGGAGAAAGCTTTACCCTTAAAAATGCAGATGATGAGATATTTGCAACCTGGAGTACAGATAAAACTGTAGTCATCAAGGCATAAGGGGGAGTGACAAATGAAAAAAACTTTTTCCAATAAAGATACAAAAGGAATTTTGTCAACAATACTGCCGGTATCACTTTGGATGACAGCATTTTTCGTGGTTCCGCTGCTTTTAATATTTGTTGTAAGTTTTCTCACAAGAGGAGATGCTGGAGAAATAGTTTATAAATTTACATTATCAAACTATGCAAGGCTTTTTGACAAACTTTATGTAGTGATATTTTTGAAATCTCTTTTTATAAGTATTTTAACGACATTGATATGTCTGATTCTTGGATATCCTTTTGCTTTTATAATTGCAGGAGCAAATAAAAAAATAAAGCCTATAATGCTATTGCTCATAATACTTCCCTTTTGGACTAATTCCTTAGTCAGGACTTATGCTATGATTATACTGCTTAGAACAGAAGGGATAATCAATACCCTTTTAATTAATATAGGACTTATACAGGAGCCTTTAAAGCTTATGTATAATAATATTGCAGTTATTATAGGTATGGTATATATGATGTTTCCATTTATGGTGCTTCCTCTTTATGCATCCATCGAAAAGCTGGATTTCAGAATACTTGAGGCAGCGGATGATTTAGGAGCAAGGCCTATTAAAAAGTTTATTAACGTGACGCTTCCATTAACCAGATCAGGAATACTATCAGGGTCTATATTAGTGCTGGTTCCTACTCTTGGACTGTTCTTTATTACAGATCTTATGGGTGGAAGTAAGGTGATGCTTATGAGCAATGTAATTAAAAATCAATTTCTCACTGCAAGAGACTGGCCATTTGGCTCGGCTATATCCGTTATTCTTATGATAGTAATGATAATAGTTATATTTTACTACACCAGATTGGGCGGAGATACAAAAAAGGGGAGGGTACTTTAGATTATGAAGAAAAAAAACAGTAATATATATAAATCCCTCTATATGTTTATTATGTATCTATTTTTATATATACCTATAATGGTGCTTATTGTATTCTCATTTAATGAATCAAAGCTTAATGTAGTATGGACAGGTTTTACCTTTAAATGGTATAACAGCCTGCTGCATAATGCAGGAATACTGGAAGCGGTTAAGAATTCCTTTATTGTAGCAGCGGTTAGTACTGTGATTTCTGTAATCATTGGTACCTTTGCAGCTTTAGGTTTATATAAATATAAATTTAAGGGTAAGAATATACTAGATTCTGTCCTTAATATACCCTTGGTTATTCCTGAAATAGTAATGGGAATATCTTTACTGGCATTTTTTTCAATGGTTAAGCTTCCTACGGGAAGGGTTGCACTGATCATAGCTCATGTAACCTTCAGCATCGCTTATGTAATTTCTGTAGTAAAGGCCAGGTTAGAAGGGTTTAACAGTTCTTTAGAGGAGGCTGCAATGGATTTAGGAGCAACTCCTTTTGAAACCTTTATCCATGTTACTCTTCCGGTGATAATGCCGGGAGTTATAGCAGGTGGATTATTAGCCTTTACTTTATCCTTAGATGATGTTATCATCAGTTTCTTTGTTGCAGGAGCGGGAAGCATGACTCTTCCTTTAAAGGTATTTTCCATGGTGAAGTTTGGGGTTACTCCTGAAATAAATGCTTTATCTACAATAATAATAGTATTGACCTTTATAATAGTGGGTCTTTCTCTTTTCTTGAAAAATATCAATCTTAATATGAAAAGGGTAGGAACTATAATACTATCAATAGTTATTATGACCTCTATTATGGGATACAGCCTCTTTAGCTTTGCAAAGGGGTCAAAGGGGCCAAAGCAGGAGCTCAATGTATTTAACTGGTCTGAATATCTGCCTCAGTCTGTCATAGACAAATTTGAGGAAACCTATAATATAAAGGTAAATTATTCAACCTTCTCCTCCAATGAAGAGATGCTGGCCAAGCTTATGGCAGGAGGGGGGAACTATGATATAGCTGTAGCCAGTGATTTTATGGTGGAGGTTTTGACAAAACAGGGGTTAATACTCGAGATTAACAAAGAAAATATCCCTAACATTAAGAATATGGGCTCTCAATTTATGTCGCTGCCCTTTGACAAGGAAAATAAATACAGCCTTCCGTATATGTGGCTTGCAGGGATAATAGCCTACGACAGTTCAAAAATTCCGGAAGGAACTATTACAGGTTATGAGGATTTGTGGAAAAGTGAATTAAAGGATTCTTTAGTGGTTCTGGATGATCAAAGAGCGATTTTAGGAATAACCCTTAAAAAACTTGGGTATTCCATTAATGAAACTTCCCTAGAGGCATTAGCAAAGGCTAAAGAGGAATTTAAAAAGCTAAAACCTAATATAAAGGCTTACGACAGCGATAGCCCTAAAACAAGTCTTATTAACGGAGAAGCAAAGGCGATATTTGCCTGGGGGGCAGAAGGAGCCGTAGCTCAAAGGGAAAATCCAAAGATAAAATATGTGATACCAAAGGAAGGACTTTTCCTTCAGCAGGATAATTTTGTTATTCCTAAGGATGCGAAAAATGTTAAAGCTGCAGAGCTTTTTATTAACTTTATTATGGAACCTGAGATATCTGCTGAAATTTCTAAGCATTTCCCTTACGGAAATCCTAACACTGCTGCGTATCCTTTAATCGGAGATGAAATCATGGAAAATATAGCGGTTTATCCTCCGGAAGAAGAGCTTAAAGGAGGAGAATACCTCAAGGACGTAGGAGATAAAATAACTATATTTGATAGAATATGGTCAGAAGTAAAATAAAGCAATAAATTAAGCCTTAAAAATGCTGAATATTTAAAAGCATTTTTAAGGCTTTTTATTATATAAACATAATAAATTTAAATTAAACCAGAGATATTTTTTCAATTCTAACAGAATATTCTCCATCAGGGCACTCCACAATAACTTCTTTTCCAAGCTTTTGCTTATAAATAGCTTTTCCTAAAGGCGATTCAATGCTTATCATATTTTTAAGAGGATCTGACTCTATGGTGGTAACTATTTTAAAGTCTTCTGCATATTCATCCTCTATGAAATTTAAAGTCACTGTTTTGCCAAGACCTACCTCATCAGTATCAGTGTTATCCTTTATTAAGGTTGAAGTGTTTATCATTCTTTCTAAATATCTTATTCTTCCTTCGTTTTGGGCTCTATCTCTTTTAGCAGCTTTATATTCGAAGTTTTCACTGAGATCTCCATGAGCTCGGGCTTCTTTTAAATCTTCATTAATTTTACGTCTTACTACAATTTTACGATGTTCTATTTCATTTTTTAGCATTTGAACTGCTTCTTCAGTAAGGTAGTTATGCAATTTAATCCTTCCTTCTTAATATATTTTCTATTAATATTCATCATAGCATAATTTACAGTAAATTTCCAGTAATGGCATATCTTTAATGAAGTGTATTTGTAAAATCAGAGGGGTAGGCTCTAAGTGATATTTTGAATAAATATAAATATATTAAGCATACTATATTTTGATAATTCATTTCAAGAGGTGAGTATATGATTGAAGGGTTAGTGGTGGCTGTAAGGTCTGTTATAGGTTTTTTTTCTCTGCTTATTTTTGCCAGAATATTAGGAAAACAGCAGATAAGTCAGCTGAATTTTTTTGATTATGTTTTAGGTATAACCATTGGTTCTATCGCAGCCTCATTAACTACGGATTTATCCAGCAGGGCATGGCCGCACTGGATAGGTTTGCTAACCTGGGCTGCTTTAGGGCTCTTAATGGAATATGCCGCAATGAAATGGCGTTACTGCGGTAAATATATAGATGGAGAGCCCACTATCATAATAATGAAGGGAAAGATACTGGAGGAGGGATTAAAAAAGGTAAGATACAGGGTTTCTGATATTATGGAACTTCTAAGAAATAAAGATGTTTTTAATTTAAATGAAGTTGAATTTGCAATTATTGAGCCTAATGGCCAGCTTTCAGTACTTAAAAAGGCGGAACAGCAGCCTGTTACTAAAAAAGACTTAAACCTTTCTTCTAAACCGGTAGATATAAGTACAGAAATTATTTACGACGGATTGATTTTTGATGAAAATCTCAAAAATTTAAAGTTAGATAGAAATTGGCTTAAGAAGGAGCTTAATAAACAGGGAATCAAAAATCCTGAAGAGGTTTTTCTAGCTACTATAGACCATAACGGTGAATTATATGTGGATAAATACAAGGACTACATAAATAATGGTGTTGATATAGGTGATTATAAAGGTCCTTATTAAAATAAATATTACCTTAATAAAGGAGACATTATGAGAAAATTTTTGGTAGTATCTATACCTATTGCTACAATAGCTGTATTTATGATAATAATGCTCAGCGGAAGCATATTAAAACGCCCTTTGGGAAATGATGATAACTTTCAAGGCTCCGTTGATGCTGTAATGCAGGATGTGCTTGAAGAGGACTGGGAAAGAGCAGATAAAGATGCTGAGAAGCTTAATGAAGTATGGAAAAAAATACTTAGGAGAGTGCAGTTCAGTGCTGAAAGAGATGAAATAAATGCTCTTAGTGCAAGTCTTGCAAGACTAGAGGGGGCTATCTTAGCTGAAGATAAAGCTTCAGCAGTAATTGAGCTTTGCGCATCTCTTGAGCATTGGGAGGGGTTAGGAAGATAAAGTAATAGGAGATGATTTTATTGTTTAAAAATACAGATATAAGAAAGTATATTGTCTTTGCATGGGGACTTGCATTTATTCTCCTCTGGGGTGTTTTTTATTACTTAACCCCTGAAAAAACTCTTATCAGATCTATAAACAGTATGGAGAAATCCATAACAGAGGAGGATTGGAGCAGTGCTGAAAGATATTTAGATGAATTTAAAAACAGCTATTATCAGAGGAAGGTCATTATACAAACAAATAATGCTTCTGAAGCCTTTATAAGCTTTAATTATAATCTTGGTCAGCTGGACTACTGTGTTAGAAATAAAGAGTCCTCAGCCCTGGACTATCTAGGAGCTTTAAGGTACTCCTTAGATTATGCTATAAAGCCTTTTGCAGGACCTTAAATACATCTTAAAGAAAGGAGAAGGTTCCTATAAATAATTATCTCTTTATACACTCATAATATCAAGGAACCTCATTACATATGGAATACGTAGTATCTTACACCATAAGAATTGTGTTGGTTTATCTCTTTACCTATATCTGTGCAAGAATATTAACTAAAAAAGCTATAGCACAAATGTCTGCTTATGAGTTTGCCGGATTAATGATACTTGCCAATGTTGCTGCAGAACCTTTAGTGGATAAAATAGTTATAAAATCCATATATGGAACAGGTGTATTAGTGCTTCTTATGTTTATAAGCGCAAAGCTTTCCCTTATTAACAAGCTTACACCAATAATGGAGCATACCCCTTTAGTTATTGTAAATAAGGGAAAAATACAGATGGATAACCTAAAATATTTAGGCCTCAGCTTAAATCAGTTTATGGGACTTTTAAGGCAGCAGGGATATAGCGATGTTAATGTCTTAGATATGGTAATTATGGAACCTCAGGGAAATCTATCAGTTTTTCCAACAGGAGACAGGCAACCTGTAACTTTAAAAGATATAAATATAAAATCTCAGGATTCAGGATTCACTATTCCTTTGATTATGGATGGAAAGATTATTCATATAAATCTGCAGCATATACATAAGGATAAATCCTGGCTTTTTGAGGAGCTGGAAAAACAAGGAATCGATGATTTTAAAAATCAAGTTGTCCTGGCGGCTATAGATTCTTCAGGAAAACTGATTATTTCAAAGAATAAAGCCTGAGATTTAAACTCAGGCTTTAAGGGTTAATTATTATAGAGTTAGCTCTTTAACTATTTTTTCGCATATTTCATGAGTTTTTAATGAGTCCTCTATAGTAATGGAAGGAATTTTATTTTTTTCTACAGAGCTTAAGAACTCACTGATAATCTGATAAAATCCTCTGCGATATAAAATAGGATCCCAATCGTTAAATTTTATTATCTCTTCTTTGCCATTTTCAAATTTAGTAGTTTCTACAAGATTGTCAATAAAGAATTTTTTATTGCTGCACATATATTCTAAAGTTTCCTCAGAGATTCCGCTGTTTCTGTTCATTATGCCAATAGCTGTGGTGGTATTGTTAGATAACTGCAGAACTATATTATAAAGAAGTTTTTCTTTTTTTAAGGAATTTATATTAATGTTCATATTATCCTCATCCATAAGAAATCTAAGGGTATCTACTACGTGTATAAAATCATCAAATATAAACCTTCTTACATTATCAGGAAGGTTAACTCTGTTTTTTTGTATTATTATAATATCAGGTTTTTGATTATCTTTTAAACTTTTATACATTGGAGCGAATCTTCTGTTAAATCCTACCATTAATATCTTATCCTTTTTTGCTGAAAGCTCAGCAAGATTTAAAGCATCCTCATAATAATAAGAAATAGGTTTATCTATATAAACGTTGATTCCGTTTTCCAACAGCATTTTTGCTGTTTCTGTATGGGATTCTGTAGCGGTATGAACAAAGGCTGCATCAATCCCCATAGATATGAGTTCCTTCAGGGAAGTTGTATGTTCCTTAATTCGATATTTATTGGATAGCTTATTTAGCTTGTTCACATTTCTTGTACAAAATACTAACTCTATATCTTCTTTAGAAGTAATAACAGGAAGATAAGCTTTTTCAGCAATATTACCCAGACCAATAATTCCAACCTTCATAAATATACCTCCTAATAATTTAATTCCATATTTTATTAGTATAATTATAATAGAGCATCTAGTTAATGACAAACAAATAATAATGTAGTAAATTAAACATTAATAAAAAGGGAAAATAGGGGGAGAATTATGAACAAGCTTAAAGTCTTGCTGGCTATGCTTTTATTTGGAAGTATAGGACTTTTTATTAGGAATATACCATTAAGTTCAATAAATATTGCTTTTTTAAGAGCTGTTATAGGAAGTCTTTTTTTATTTATATACAGTGTAAGCAGGAGAAAGTTTAAAAAGTCAGGAGAAGGAGAATCTTATAAACCATATGCTTTTAAAGGTGAAGTAAAAAATAATATTAAGCTTCTGATTATATCAGGTATGCTTTTAGGCTTTAACTGGGTTTTTCTATTTCAAGGCTTTAAGCATACAACTATTTCAAATGCAACTTTAGTTTATTATTTTGCTCCGGTTTTTATTATAATAGCATCTCCTATTGTTATTAAAGAAAGTTTTAGTAAAATAAAGGCAATTAGCATATTTACAGCTGTAATTGGACTGTTCTTAATACTGGATATTAAAGGAGCTGGAGAAATAGGATATTTAAGCAATATAAAAGGAATTGCTTTTGCCTTATTAGCAGCAGTTTTTTATGCTTCTGTGGTGTTCATAAACAAATTCATTATAAATATATCTGATTACAGGCGTACTCTTTTTCAGTTAACTTCTGCTGCAGCAGTACTTTTTCCCTTTATTTTATTTCAAAAAGAGGGATATGCTTCTATAATTCTAAAGTTTAAACATATATTAACCCTTGACTTAAACACATGGGTATTGATAATCATTGTAGGAATAGTTCATACAGGATTAAGCTATCTTTTGTACTTTTCTGCGTTAAAGGATTTAAATGCTCAATCTGCTGCAATACTCAGCTATATAGATCCTATATCTGCAGTAGTATTTGCTTCAATATTTTTAAAGGAGAAAATGACTTTGCTGCAGTTGATTGGAGGAATACTTATATTAGGTTCAACGCTTTTTAGTGAAATAATTACTGATAAGGCAAGGACTTAATAATTATATTGAACAGCCTTAATCATGAAAAGCACCGATATTCTTCTGCCGGTGCTTTTCATGATTAAATACAATATTAATTTTAGATTGCTACATAAAACATTTTAAAACTGTTACAATAATTATTTTTATATCTATAAATATATTATTTTTACTTATATATTTTTTATTAAGGGAAATTTTGTGAGGCATGATGATATTTATATAATAATCTTCCGGATTTTCAGAATCCTTTAAGAGATCATTTTCCTTTCTGTAGGCAATAGATGCATAATCAGTTATTCCGGGTTTTACCCTTAAAACCTCCTTTTGCTCTAAGGTGTAAAGTTCTACATATTTTTTCACCTCAGGTCTGGGGCCAACAAAACTCATTTCACCTCTAAGGACATTTATAAGCTGAGGAAGTTCATCCAGCTTATATCTTCTTAAGAATACTCCGGATTTTGTTATTCTTTCATCATTTTTAACCGTTATCTGTCTTCCGGTTTTTTCAGCATCCACCACCATGGTTCTAAACTTATAAATATAAAAGGGCTTTTCATTTATACCTATCCTTTCCTGTTTAAAAAACACAGAACCTATAGAGGTAAGCTTGATTATGAGTGAAACTATCAAAAGCACAGGGGATAGAACAATCAAACCGGTGAAAGAAAAGAAAACATCAAATATCCTTTTTAATATCCTGTTTAATGTGGTACCCATTGAAATCTCCTGCTATATACATTCTTTTACAATACGAGTAACTGTACTTATAACATAGTTAACATCTTCTTCTTTCATAGAAGGGTAAAGGGGAAGAGAGAGGATTCTTTCAAAGGTTCTCTCGCATATAGGGAAGTCTCCCTTCTTGAAGCCAAAAGTTTTTTTGTAATAGGGCTGAAGATGGAGGGGAATAAAGTGCACGCTTGTTCCTATATTAGATTCTGTAAGCTTTTCTATAAATATATCTCTATTAATATTAAGAACTTTATCATCTACCTGAATGGCGTATATATGCCAAGCGTGTCTTCCGTAAGGGTTTTCTTCCGGTATTATTATCCCAGAAAGATTATTGAAAGCTTTACTATACATATCTGCATATTTGCTCCTCAGGCTCTGCATGTGCTCAAGCTTATTGAGCTGCTGCAGACCTAAAGCCGCTTGTATATCCGTCATATTATACTTATAACCTGGATACTGAATTTCATAGTACCAGTTGCCTCCCTTTGAATATCTGTTCCAGGCAGTTTTGCTCATTCCGTGCAGGCTTAAAACTCTAGCTTTTTCTGCAATGCTGTCATCGTTTGTAGTAAGCATTCCCCCTTCTCCCGTAGAAAGATTTTTTGTAGCATAAAAGCTGAAGGAGGTGGCATCAGAGAGGGAACCGATTAATTTATCCTTATAGGTGGTAAATAATGCATGAGCGGCATCTTCAGAAACAAAAAGCTTATACTTATCTGCTAATCGATGAATTTTATCTAAATCTGCAGACTGGCCTGCATAATGAACGGGAAGGATGGCTTTAGTATTCGAGGTTATTTTTTCTTCTATTTTATCTACATCTATGCATAAGGTATGAGGATTTATATCAACAAAAACCGGTTTTCCTCCACAGTGGATTATAGTATTTACACTTGCTGCAAAGGTAAAAGGAGTAGTTATAACTTCATCCCCAGCACTGATTCCTGCACATATTAAGGATAAATGCAGCGCTGCGGTACAGGAATTTAGAGCCACAGCGTGCTTTACACCGATAAAATCAGCGAATCTCTTTTCAAATTCATGGGTTTTTGGACCTTTTGATATCCAGTTGGATTTTAAAGCTGCCACAACTTCTTTTTCTTCTTTTTCATCGAAGCAGGGCTTAGCGTAAGGTATAAAATCTCTCATTATATTAATCTCCTTTACTTATAATCCTGCTCTTTGATCTTCAGTGAATTTAACTTCCAAGTAATGAATTTTCTTATACCTTCCTGAAAGGGTATCGTGGGCATGTATCCAAGCTGTTTTTGGGAGTGACTTATATCCGCAGAGGTGATTTTCATATCTCCGGGCTGTAAAGGGAGCAGCTGTAAGTCAGCTTTTTTATTTAATGTGTTTTCTATAGTTTCCACCATACTTTTTAGTGATATTGATTTATCCCCTCCAAGGTTGAAAATATCGTATTTTTTTATTTCATCATTTTCTATCCAATGGACTGCGCCTAATATTCCCTGAATTATATCGCTTATATAGGTATAATCTCTGGAGGAGCTTCCATCTCCATAAAAGGGGATTTTAATGTCATTAATAATTGAATGGGAAAACTTATGAATTGCAAGGTCCGGCCTCTGCCTTGGACCATATACTGTAAAGAAACGAAGGCAGGCAATACTCATATCATATAAATGGTGGTAATTATAGCATAATAGTTCTCCGGATTTTTTTGAGGCTGCATAAGGAGAAATTGGCTTATCTACACTGTCTTTTTCGGAAAAAGGAATTTTGTTATTATTTCCGTACACTGAAGAACTGGAGGCAAATATAAATTTTTTAATTGATTTTTTTCTGCATTTTTCCAGTAGTCTTAAGGTGCCTTGAACATTAACATCAAAATAAAGCAGTGGATTTTCTATAGATTTTCTAACCCCTGCCATGGCGGCAAGATGGATAACCATATATATATTTTGGGTATTAAATAGGCTTTCAAGTACGGATTCTTCTCTGATGTCTCCCTCAGTCAGGAGAAAATTGCTCAGGGGTATTTTACGGTTATTCATGGTGAGATGTATCTCTTCTATATTTTTTCTTTTAATAATTGGGGGGTAATAAGAGTGGAAATTGTCCAGTATTATTACCTTAAAGCCGTTTTCAAGCAGGGCTTCTGTTAAGTGAGAACCAATAAAACCTGCTCCACCGGTAACTAGAATAGTTTTCATATTCAATCCTTCCTTACCTTCCTACGGATATATAAATAAATCCATTTTGTTTTAGTTTTTCCGGGTCATAAATATTTCGTAAATCAAAGAAGTGGTTCCCCTTCATTAAATTTTTTATTTTGGATAAATTCAGATTTCTAAACTGATTCCATTCAGTTATTATGATAACTGCATCTGCATCCCTGCAGGCTTCATATTCGTTGATACAGTAAGTGATGGAGGCTTTTATATTTTCAAATATACATTTAGCTTCTTTTAGTCCTTGAGGATCGTAGACTCTAAACCTTGCTCCTTTTTCAAAGAGGGAATTTATAATTGTAATAGAAGGGGCTTCTCTCATATCGTCGGTTTCAGGTTTAAAGGATAGGCCTAAAACTGACAGAGTCTTACCCTCAACATTTTCCATAGCACTAATGATTTTTTCTGCCATTCTTCTTTTTTGATTTTCATTTGCTATTATAGCTGCTTCAACGATATTTAGGGTGCAGCGGTTATCCTTTGCGGTTTTTGTTAAGGCTTTAGTATCTTTGGGAAAGCAGCTTCCTCCGTAGCCCGGACCTGCATGAAGAAATTTAGAACCTATCCTGGTGTCCATTCCCATACCCTTTGATACCTGCTGAATGTCAGCGCCAACCTTTTCACAAAGCTCTGTAAGTTCATTTATGAAAGCAATTTTTGAGGCTAAAAAAGCGTTAGAGGCATATTTTATAAGCTCAGCGGTTTGAAGGTTAGTAATTAAAAAGGGAGTTTCATTTATATATAAAACTCTGTATACCTCCTTCATAATATCAATAGCTTTTTGAGAATCAGCTCCAAGCACGACTCTTTCCGGATGGATAAAATCTCTCACAGCAGCACCTTCTCTTAAAAACTCAGGGTTTGAAACTATATCGAAGCTGAAGTTTACTTTTCTCCTTTTTAATATATCCCCTATAGCTTCCTTTATCTTTAATCCCGTTCCTACAGGAACAGTAGATTTGTTAACTATGACTTTATAACCGTTCATATAGGATGCAATTTCTTCAGCAGCTTTTAATACATATTGGAGATCTGCACTTCCGTCCTCCTTGGGAGGAGTACCTACAGCAATAAAAATAACTTCATTTTCTTCTACAGCTTTTTTTGTATCAGTAGAAAAATTCAGCCTTTTATAATAACAATTTTTTTCAATCATAATATCTAATCCAGGTTCATATAATGGAACTATTCCATTATTTAAAGCATTAATTTTTTCTGTATCATTATCTATACAGGTAATTTCCATGCCGAAATCAGCAAGGCAGGTACCGCTCACAAGGCCTACATAACCTGTACCTATAACTGCAATCTTGTTCATAATTATTTTCTCTCCTTTATGAGGTAAGTGTTTAGAAAGAAATGGTTTAAGCTTTGAAAAACAGCAGTGTTTTTGCTTCGGATAAGATCTGTAAAAACATCTAGTATATAATATTCCGATGTAGTAAACCTATGACCACTATTTGATTAAACTTTATAAAAATTACAAGGAATTAAGTGAATTCAATGTTTTTACTCTTTCTAAAGTAGCATTTTAACTTTTTATACATATAAAGATATTAAAGAAAACATATAAATCCGGCCCAAATTTATTAGTGAAAAGGTGGAAACTAATGAATATGATAAAAAGAATAATAAAACTAAGGAAAAGTAAAAGAAAAGAAATGACGAAGTTAGATTTTAGGAAATTACTTGGAAGAAGACAAATCAATCTGGATATCAATGGAATTGAAAATTATATAGCGGATAAGACTGTACTTGTTACAGGAGGAGGAGGATCTATAGGCTCAGAGATCTGCAGACAGATTGCTGAATTTAATCCCAAAAAGCTATTAATTCTAGATAGATATGAAAATACCACTTATCAGCTTCAGATTGAATTGGAAAGGAAATTTTCCTGTTTAAGTTTCCAAGTTATAATAGCTTCTATTAATAATATGGAAAGAATAAATAATATTTTTCAGTTATATAAACCTGAAGCAGTATTTCATGCAGCAGCATACAAACATGTACCCTTAATGGAGGCAAATCCTATAGAGGCTATAGAAAATAATATATTCGGAACTTTGAATCTTATAGAATCTGCTGATAGGCATGGAACTAAGAAATTTGTTTTTATTTCCACGGATAAAGCTGTTAACCCTGCCAGCATAATGGGAGCAACGAAAAGAGCTGGAGAAATCTTGATTCAGGCAGCAGGTAAAACCAGCAGCACTGAATTTGTAGCTGTGAGATTTGGCAATGTTTTAGGGAGCAGCGGTTCTGTTGTTCCAATCTTTATGAAACAGATACAGCAAGGGGGACCTGTCACAATTACCCATCCTGAGATTACAAGATATTTTATGCTTATTGAAGAGGCGGTTCAGCTGGTACTTGATGCAGGAGCTTTGGCTAAAGGAGGAGAGATATTCGTACTGGACATGGGAAATCCAATAAATATATACCGCTTAGCCTGTAAGCTTATAAAAAGTTCAGGATTAATTCCCCATAAGGATATTAAAATTAAATTCACCGGATTAAGACCTGGTGAAAAACTTCATGAAGAATTATTGATGAAGGATGAAGAATTTCAGAAAACTAAAAATGAAAAAATTTTCATAGTAAATCCTTCAGATTGGAATATAGAGAATTTAAAAAGTAATTTAGATATCTTAAAGAAAAGCATGAAATATGGAAATGAAAAGGAGCTTCTTTTAAAACTCAAAGAAATAGTTCCCAATTATGCCATAAAAAGCGCCTGATTATAACAAGTCCTTTAAAGGTTAATAGTATTTTAAGAGGTATATTTATGAAGGAAGCAAGAGTTGTTCAGATATCAGCAGTAGACAGTACTATGTACACCATGCTCACCGCTTTAAACAAAGGAATTATAGATGCAGGATATTCCCTTACTGCTGTCTGCTCTAAAGGTGAGTTTACAGAGGCAATAAAAGAGGAAGGTATAAATATAATAAATATAGAGATACAGAGAAGGATTCAGCCTATAGAAAATATAAAGACTTTAATGAAATTATATAAACTTTTAAAGAAGATTAATCCTCATATAGTTCATGTTCATACTCCTGTAGCAGCGGTACTGGGAAGAATAGCAGCGAAGCTCTGTAAAACTCCAATAATCATATATACAGCTCATGGTTTTTATTTTCATGAAAATATGAGGCCTCTTGTATATAAAATGATTTTTAATATAGAAAGATTCTTTGCCAGATATTTTACAGATATTTTATTTACCCAAAGCCAGGAAGACTGCAGGACTTCCGTAGAAGGAAGGTTTAAAGAAGAGGATAAGATTATAGCAATTGGGAATGGGGTAGACCTTTTAAATAAATTTAATCCTGAAAATATATCCATGGAGGAGAGAAAAAGCATAAGGAAGGAATTCAAATTAGAGGAAAATATCAGAGTAGTTACTTTTATAGGAAGATTGATAGAGGAAAAGGGTATTCTGGATCTTTTAAAGGCATCAGAGGATATGGAAGGAGAAAATATTAAATTCCTTATAGTAGGAAGGTTAGAAGACAAAGAAAGAGATGTTAAAACCTTAGAAAAAATAAAAGAGTACTATAATCATCCTAATATCATCTTCACAGGAAGAAGAGAGGATATAAGCAGGATTTTAAGCATCACTGATATATTTTGCCTTCCTTCCTTCAGAGAGGGGATGCCCCGTTCAATAATTGAAGCTATGGCTATGGAGTGTGCAGTTATAACCACTGATACAAGAGGATGCAGAGAAGAGATTATAAATGAAAAAAATGGGTATTTAGTAAATATAAACTCCCCTAAAGAGATAAAGGAAAAAATACAGTTTCTCTATGAAAATCCTGAGATACTAAATTCAATGAAAAAGTGTGGGAGAGAAAGGGCTTTAAATTTATACAATGAAAGTAAGGTTATAGAGCTTCAATTAAAAATATATAAAGATATATTAAAAGAAAAAAACATTATAAACTAAAGAATTACATTACTAAATTGCAGTATTATGCTGTGAGGTGAAGTTTGTTGAAGCCTAAAGTTTTAATTTTCGGAAGCAGTACCATACTTGGGGGAAGTGAAATAAAAATATTTGAAATAACAAAAAGGCTGTACAGAGATGATTTTCATGTAGAGACGGTTTTTTTGTATGAAAGTGGAATTATAGATAAAAAAATAAAAGAGATTCCTGTAAAGACCCAATGTTTAGATATTAAAAACAAAGGCTTTTTAAAGACCTTTTTATCTATATGGCAGCTTATATATAAAGGAAATTATGAAGCAATATACTGCTTTGGTTATAAGGTTAACTTTTTAGTTAGAATTATAGGTGTTTTATCTAAAGTTAAATTATTTACTGCAGTGGAAAGCACAAAAAAGGATTTAAATATTTTGGCTGCTGTTTTTGATAAGCTTAGCTCCTTTAAGGTTTCAAAGTATATCTGCGTTTCTGAAAGCGTAAGAAAAGTGCTGGAATCAAGAAATAAAATAAGCAGAAAAAAAATAACAGTAATAAAAAATGGCATTGATTTAAACAGATTCAACATTTGTAAAACTTATAAAGATAATAAAATTAATGAATTGAGCATCAATATACAAGCTGAGGACTTTGTTATAGGATGTATAGGAAATTTCAGAAAAGCAAAAGGTCAGGATATACTTTTAGAGGCAGCATATAAATTAAAGGATCACCCTTATATTAAATTTATCCTTGTGGGGGATGGAGAACTGAGAATTTATTATGAGAAGCTTATTAAAGACTATGGCCTCAAGGAAAAAGTTATATTGCTAGGGGTTAGAGAGGATATTCCTGAACTTATGAGTATATTAGATATACTTGTAGTACCTTCAAGATGGGAAGGTTTTGGTCTTGCAGCTGTGGAAGCTATGGCTTGTAAAGTTCCTATAATTGCTTCTAATGTAGACGGGCTTAGTGAAATAATTCAGGATGAAGTAACTGGTGTGTTATTTGAAAAGGAAAACAGCAGTGCTTTAGCAGAAAAGATTCTGTTTCTGAAAGAAAACAAATTTAAAAGAGAAGATATTGCAGAAGCTGCATATAAATATACTACAAAGGAATTTGATATAGAAATAATGATGAAAAAAATAGAAAATCTTATACTATATGAAAAAAGGTGAAAAGATGAGTCTGCTTCTAATAATATTTTTTTTAACACTTCCTTTGACCTATATATACAGCATAAAATATCTCACTATTAATTATATTGTGGTAATGGCAATATCTTTAGCAGCGGTGACTAAAAAAAGATAATGGCAGCAGAGGTTACCCGGCATCAGATTTTCTTATATATATATTCTTTATTATAATATGCACCTTTAGTTTTCTTATAAATAATAATACCGGTGATTTAACCTTTATTAAGCATACTCTTTCCTATTCTTTTATATTGATATCTTATGGAATGTTACTTCCTGTGTACCTTAAAAAAAGGCAGCATTAAAATAGAAAAGATACTAAAATGGATATCCGTATCGGTTTTTATCACCTGTTCTTTTGCTCTTGTAGAATTTGCTGCAAGAAATCTATTTCCTTCCTTATTAAGTGTATTTAATTTATTGGGTATAGATACGGTGCTTAAATATGATGCTCTTTATTTTGAGGTGTACCAGAGAAGCAGAGCATTTATGACTGAATCAGGACATTATGCAATGTTTGTTAATGCCTTTTTACCTATAAGCCTATATTATATCTACAGATACAAGGGAATAGCAGCATTTTTAATATATTTTATAATATGCTCCTTAGGATATTTAGTCAGCTTTAGTGCAGGAGCTTTTGCCAGTTTAGCCGCTGCATTTTTAGCAGCATTTCTTTTTTATACCATAGAAAAGCACAGTAAAAAATCCATACTATTATTTTCAACAGCTTTAATTTTTGTAATGATAGTTTTTTACTATATTAAGGATATCAGCTTTTTTCAGGGAATAATGGAGAAGGTTTTATTTGTAAATGATTCAGGAAGGCTTTGGAGATGGCAGTTTAGCCTAGACAGCTTTCTTAATGCTGATTTTTTTCAGATGATCTTCGGCAGAGGTTTGGGTTTTTTATCCTATACCTACAGCACCGGAAGCACTAATTGGTTTATAGAAGCTACAGTGGAAACAGGCTTATTAGGTATTATTACAATTATTTTAATTTTATTAATCAGCATTAAAAGAATACTTCAAATGAAGTATGAATTTAAGTATTTTATATTCATTGGCATTACAGCTATGATAATTCAATATAATTTAATATCTGATTATTGGTACCCATGGATATGGACAACTATAGCTCTATCAAGTTATTTTAGATATTTAGAAAAGAAGGCTGGTGAAGAAAAATGATTAGACTGGGATATAAAAAGTGTTTATTATCCATAGACGAAGTTTGGGATATATATGATAACAGTGATATTAAAGCATTTAATGGAACAGATATATTAGTTAAGAAAATTACAAAAAAAAACGGAAGTGAATACTGCAGAAAAAGAAAAACCCTTATTACTGATTTAAAAAGAACTCCTGAAGAAATCTATGGAGATTTTGACAATCAGGTGAAAAGATCCATTAAGAGGGTAAGCGCTTTGAGTTATGAATGCCAATTTCATGATTCTACTGAGTTTTTAAAGGATGACCGCTTATTTAAAGAATTTAAAGAAAGCTATTATGAATTTATTAAAAAGAAAAAGCTTCTGCCAGGAAATCTTTCAAAGCTGAAAAAGTTTGCCCTTAATAATAATCTTACTATGGCGGTAGGTATACTGGAAAACAGTCCTTTAGTATATCGGGTATTCATTCATGATGATAATTATGTTAGAGGATTATATTCAGTTTCTAAATTTAGAAATACAAAAGTAAGAAAAGAGCAAAATAATATAGCATATTTAAATAAAATGCTCCTTTATCAGGAACTCTTATATTTTAGAAATAAAAACTTGTCTATATATGACTGGGGTGGGATTTCTGATGAAACTGAAGAGAAAAAAAGAATTTCATATTTTAAAAGGCAGTTTGGTGGGAAGGAATTTCAATATTTTGAAACTATGGAATCTAAAAGCTTAAGGGGTAGAATTGCTTTGAAGGTTATTAATAAGCTGCTGTGAGGTTAAATTGTGAGCGAAAAAAATATTAAAAAATCCTTGCTTTATTTTGTAATACTTGCTGTAGCATCAAAGGGTTTTGGGTTTATAAGGGAACAGTTTATAGCTTTTGGATATGGTGCAGACTATACTATAGATGCTTATTCAGTAGCATTATTAATACCTAATGTGATATTTTCCATAGTAGGTTCTTCCATTTCCACAGCTATGCTTCCTATGCTTGTACAACAATACCAGAGAGAGGGAAAAGAAAAGACCTTTAAGTTCATAAATAACGTATTTAACCTGATTCTTATAATTACAATTATTATTTTTATTTTTGTTAAGGGTAATCTGGAGTTTCTAATAAGAGCTGCAGCTCCCAGCTTTTCAGAAGAAACCTTTAATTTAGCCTTAAAGCTTGGAAATATAACTCTGATTAATTTGGTGTTTTTATGTCTGTCCAGTGTATTTATTACTGCACTTCAAAGCTTAAATGAGTTTACAGCTACAAATCTTGTTCATATACCTCTAAGTATAATAATTATCATATATATAGCCCTTTTCCGTAATTTAACCGTGGAGGGGCTCATTATAGTAACTATAATAGGGAACTTTTTTAAATTTTTAATACCTATACCCTGGCTTATTAAGCATGGTTATAGGTATAAATTCATTTTAGACCTTAAAGATGAAAGGATTAAGGAGCTATCAAAGCTTATTATACCTGTTATTATAGGAGCGGTAATACAGCAGATTAAAATACTTGTTGATAACAGCATGGCGTCTTCCCTGCCTCAGGGAAGTATAGCTGTTCTTGGGTATTCTTCAAAAATAAGCGATATAATGTATGGTCTAATAAGTACTGCTCTTATTACTGTAATATATCCTGCTCTATCTAAAAGCGCACTTAATAAAGACAGTGAAGGTACAAGGCAATTGCTTTGCAATTCATTAAATTATCATAACTTAATTATGTTTCCTCTTATTGCTATACTGGCTTCTAACAGTCTCAGCGTTGTAAACATAATTTTTACCAGAGGAAAGTTTGATTATAATGCTGCTGTTATCACCTCTAGGATTATGATATATGAAATTATAACTACAGCCTTCATAGGGATGAAGGATATACTAAACCAGGGATTATACTCATTAAAGCATACGAAAAAGGTTACTAGGAATACAGCGTTTGGTGTAATGATCAATATAATCTTAAGCATTCTTCTTGTTAATCATTTAGGCTTAACAGGACTGATGGCAGCCTCTTTATCAGCCTCTATAGTCACAGCGCTACTGGCTTATATAAGTATATCAAAAATATTTACTGATTTAAGAAAAATTACTATATGGAAAGGTACTTTACAGTGCTTTGCTTCCGCTCTTATCAGCGTCTCGGCAATAATGATTTTAAACATGGTTTTAGGGAGATATAGGGCTATGGGGGATTTTTTAAGGTTCACACTGTGTGGAAGCGTTGGATTGTCCATTTATATTATCACCTTATTTTTAGCAAAAAACTCAGAGATATATTTTCTTTATGATGAATTGAAAAAGATGTTTAGAGAAAAAGTAATCATCAGGATTAAAAATTCATATAAAGCTTATTATATATATAGATTGGATGATATCACTGAGCATATGAATTGGGATAATTTTTGGAAGGTTATAATGATATTTAAAAAATATAATGTTGTTCCTTTAATAGGTGTGGTTCCAGATAATAAGGATAAAGATCTTATAGTCAGTGAAGGAAAATTTTACTTTTGGGAAATTATAAAATATATGCAGCAGCATAAAATAGTAGAAATTGCTCAACATGGGTACACTCATGAGGTCATATTGAACACAGAGGGTATATTAAAGGAGAGATATGGATATAAGAAAACCTCTGAGTTTACAGGACTCAACTTAGAAAAACAGCTGGAGAAAATTACTTTAGGAAAAGAAATTCTTCTCAGTAAGGGGATAAGCACCGATATTTTTATGGCACCCTGTCATAATTTCGACGGTAATACTTTAAAAGCACTTAAAGCATCAGGCTTTAAATATATAACTGATGGTATAGGTTTAACTCCATATAAATATAAAGGAATTACATTTATTCCTCAGCAGTTTGGAAGACCAAGAAGCTTTTTTTTCGGTGTTATAACCATATGCCTGCATTTAAATAACGGTTCTCAAGAGGAAATAAATGAAATTGAAGAACATGTAAAAAAATATAGAGATAAGGCTATAAACTTCTACGATGCCGGAAAAGTCCGGGAAAGTAAAGTTATAAACTCAATATTTAAAGTCTTTTATCTTTTAATGAGATATTTTAAATTTAAGCATACAGCTTCTAAAAGTTCTAATTGGAAGATTAAAGGCTGATATTTAAGGAAAGAATTTAGTATACAGACTTAAGTTTAACAAATTTAAAATGAAAATATTTTTTACATTTTTCGTGAAATTATATATGTACTATAGAAAATAATATATACTTATGAATATAAACTAAACTACTAGGAGAGAAAAAGATGAACTTTACGCTTATTGCCACAGCAACCTTTGGATTAGAAAAAGTAGTTGCAGATGAATTAAAACAGTTAGGTTACGATGACCTTATGGTGGAGAATGGGAAGGTCACCTTCGAAGGTGATGAAATGGATATAGTCACATGCAATATGTGGCTGAGGACCGCAGACAGGGTGTTAATTAAAATGGCGGAATTTAAAGCCGAAAGCTTTGAGGATTTATTTCAGGGAACGCTGGCGGTAAATTGGGGGGACATCATTCCTATTACAGGATTTATGCACGTAATAGGCAAATCCGTTAAATCAAAGCTGTTCAGCGTGCCAGACTGTCAATCCATTGTAAAAAAAGCAGTGGTAGAATCCATGAAAAGAAAATACAGAAGAGATTTGTTCCCAGAAAATGGTGCGGAATATAAAATTGAAGTAGCTATTTTGAAGGATGTTGTTACTCTTACCCTAGATACCAGCGGACCGGGACTTCATAAGAGAGGATACAGGGAGTTTGCAGGAGAAGCTCCTTTAAAAGAAACCCTTGCTGCTGCATTAGTACTTTTAAGCAAATGGGATCCATCAAAACAGCTGGCTGATCCTTTATGTGGTTCAGGAACTATAGCAATAGAAGCTGCAATGATAGGAAGAAATATGGCTCCCGGACTTAACAGAAGCTTTGCATCAGAGCAGTGGGAAATAATTCCTCAGGATATGTGGAGTGATATAAGAGACTTTGCAAGAAACTCAATTAATAACAAGGAATTTAGAATCTTAGCCTCTGATATAAACGGAAGACTCCTAAGGACTGCTAGAGGCAATGCTGAAAAAGCTGGTGTATCTAATAATATCGCTTTTCAAAAGCTGGACGTAAAAGATTTTAGCAGCAAAAAGAAATGCGGTGTTATAATTACTAATCCTCCTTACGGTGAAAGGATTGGTGAAACAAAGGAAGTAGAGGAGCTTTATAAAACCATGGGAAGGGTATTTAGAGAACTCCCTGAATGGTCATATTTTATCCTGACTTCTTATGAAGGGTTTGAAAGACTATTTAATAAAAAGTCAGATAAAAACAGGAAGCTTTATAACGGAAGGCTGAAGTGTTATTTGTATCAGTTTATGGAGAGCTGATTACAATGTGAAATGAACAAGATAAACCGTGCTGTATATCAGTGCGGTTTTTATAAAAGTGAGTAAATAACATTTAAGGAGGCATAAATGAAAAGAGGAGCTGCGGAAAGGAATTTTAGAAAGCTTAAAAATCAAATTGCTCAGATAGATGAAATAATAAGAAATTCAAAAACTTCTTCTTTATGGGAGCATGAAGCAGCCATAAGAAAAAAGCTTAAATCTCTCGGTGAAATGAAAAATCAGGAGATTAAAGATTTTAACAGGGTTTATACCAGATATTTGGAAATGCTCGAATACGTTTCTAGAAGGCTTATTCAGGATTATAACATGAAAAACAATACTGATTTCTCCTACGATGAAGTAGTAAATAGCAGTTTTGATGGATACTTAAGATCCGGTATAATCAGCGTACTTATTTCTAATCATATACCTGAAATTGTAGCTAAGGATTTTAAAAGAGTATTTCCTTCCAATCCTAAGGATGAGTATTTACAAACCAGAAATATCCCAAGAAAAGTCTATCTTCATCTGGGAGAAACCAATACAGGAAAAACCTATAATGCTATGGAAGCCCTTAAGAAAAGCTCTAAAGGAGTATACTTGTCTCCTCTAAGGATTTTGGCTCTGGAGAATTATGAAAAACTCAATAATGAAGGGGTAAAGTGCAGCCTTATAACCGGAGAGGAACAGATAATTGTAGAGGGAGCTGTACATTTATCCTGTACCATAGAAAAACTCGACTTGGGAGAATATTACGAAACAGCAGTGATAGATGAAATCCAGATGATAAAAGATGATCAAAGAGGGGCTGCGTGGACAAGAGCCTTGTTAGGTGTAAAAAGCAGAGAGATCCATATATGCGGGGCTTTAAATTCTAAGGAAATACTTATAGATATACTTGAGGATTGCGGAGAAGAATATGAAATAAAGGAATACAAGCGTAATATTCCTTTATTGATAGAAGATAAAGCTTTTAATTATAAAGACATTCAGCCCGGAGATGCACTGGTAGCTTTCTCAAAAAAGCGGGTACTGGAGCTTGCAGCCTTTTATTCTAATTTGGGAATTAAAGCTGCCATGATATATGGAGACCTTCCACCAGAGGTTAGAAGAAGCCAGTATGAGGACTTTATAAATAAAAGGAGCTCTATACTTGTAACCACTGATGCTGTAGGTATGGGAGTAAACCTTCCTATCAGAAGAATTATATTTATGGATGTTAAAAAATATGATGGCACTGAAATAAGATTTTTAAATTCTCAGGAGGTTAAGCAGATAGCAGGACGGGCAGGAAGAAAAGGTATATACGATGAAGGTTATGTGGCTGCTTACGGAAATAATGTGGAGTTTATAAGAGAAAATATAAACATAGCTGATGACCCTATAAGGGAAGCGGTGCTTGGACCAGGTGAAGCAATATTAGATATAAAAGGACTATTCCTCCGTGAAAAGCTTGCCCTTTGGAGCACTATGGAGGAATCTATATATTTTTATAGGAAAATGGATATAAGCGAATACTTGGTTGTGCTGGATAAACTAAAACCCTATAAGCTTCCTGAAAAAATACAATGGAAGCTGATTAAAGTACCCTTTGATGTTTCTAAAGATGATATAATGAAGGCTTTTTTAGGATACATAGATGAAATATTTATAGGAAAAAGTGATGAGATTTCTAAACCGAACTGTTATATAAGAGATTTATATAACCTGGAAATATACTATCAAAAAATAAATCTATACTATTCCCTGTCAAATTCCTTTAAACTGACCTTTGATGAGGAATGGGTTTATTCCGAAAGAAGCAGGGTAAGTGAAGAAATTATAGAAATACTTAGGAAAATATAATATGTTTATAAAATGTTAATAAAAAGCTAATACTAAGTTGTAAAAGTTCATAATTTTTAGGGGTATAATAAAATTAAGCTGCTGGTAATCAGCAAAATTTACTAAGTAAAATAAACTGGAGGTATTATTTATGAGAAATGTAACTGTTTATACTACACAAACTTGACCTTGGTGTCATAAGGTAAAGGCTTACCTAAAATCTAAAAATGTTGATTTCCAGGAAAAGGATGTATCGAAAGATTATGATGCAGCAATGGAAATGATTCAAAAATCAGGACAAAGGGGAGTACCGGTAGTAGATATCGACGGTGACATTATCGTTGGATTCGATAAAGAAAATATCGACAGGCTTCTTGAAATGTAATGCAGTGATTGAAAGTTTGAAATAAAAACTATATTGTAAAACCTGCATATTAGAAACAAGAATATAAATTTATTTAAAAATCATGATAGTTTCTAAAAGTAAAAGCTATCCCATTTTTTGGGATAGCTTTTACTTTTATATATCTTATTTAATGTTATCCACAAAGGATTTCATTTTTTCATAAGACATCATTCCTATATGCTTTGCAGAAATGTTACCGTCTTTATCTATAAAGTAAGAGGTTGGGATAGAAGCCACCTCATACTTTAATGCTATAGCTGTAGTATCATCTAAAAGCACAGGGAAATTCAGCTTATTTTCCTTTATAAATTTGCTTGCTGTAGGTCTTCCTTCACCAATATTCACAGCGAGAATTACCAAGTCTGAATCCTTAGTTTCCTGATAGAGCTTTTCCATGTCAGGCATTTCAGCTTTGCAGGGAGGGCACCAGCTTGCCCAGAAGTTTAAAAATATCTTTTTTCCCTTAAAATCGCTGAGAGAAACCTCTTTACCGCTTAGATCCTTCAATTTGAAATCGGAGGCTGCTTCTTTGTTATCCTTTGAGCCATTCTCCTGAGTTTCCTTTTCTTTGGATTCTTCATTGCTTTTTTGTTCTTCTTTTTTTCTTTCTTCTTCAGCTCTCTTTTCTTCAGCTAATTTTAATTCTGCAGCTTCTTTTTCCTTCAAACCTTTATTATAAGTGTATACGGTAAAAGCGGATGCGCCGATTAAAACAGCTACTCCAAGAGCAATTATATATTTTTTCATAAAGCCACTCTCCGTTTAAATCAAAATTTAAATAACTGTGATTGAAAATTTAATATGTTTAAGATTTTCCCAAGGTATATATATTTGGAGTTAGTAGAATTCTATAAAATCTAAGTAGTTGCTTAATAAGCCTACTTTATTGGTAAATATCAGAACTCCTAATGCGATAAGCATTAATCCGCTTATAATAGATATTACCTTTAAATGCTTTGTTACCTTTGGAAGTTTGGCGGAAAGTTTATCCACTGCTAAAGCGGTTAATACAAAAGGAACAGCAAGACCTAAAGAGTATAATGTGAGGAGAATAATACCTTTACTTACGGTGTCCATGCTGGTTGCATATACCAAAATGGAAGAAAGTATAGGTCCAACGCAGGGAGTCCAGCCTGCTGCAAAAGCCATCCCCATTAATACAGATCCAAAGGTTCCTCTGGTATTTCCAAAGTTCATAAGTTTCTTTTCCTGTGAAAAGAATTTTATTTTTAAAAGACCGGAGGTATGGAGACCAAAAACTATCATTAAAATACCCGCTGCTCTTTTAAAAATCATCTGATTTTTAATGAATAATCTTCCTAAAGAAGTTATAGAAGCTCCCATGATTACGAAAATCACCGAAAACCCAATAACAAATCCTAAAGATTTATACAATATATAAAATTTATTTGTGCTGCCTTCATTACCTTGAACAGATTCTCCTGTCATGTAGCTGACATAAGCAGGAACTAAAGGTAAAACGCAGGGTGAAAGGAAAGATATCAATCCTGCGGAGAATGCTAAAAATAGTGGTATACTATTCACTTAATCACCTTCTTTTAAATGTCATTTATTAAATGTGGATATTTTTTATTAAATTAATAATAACATAAAGATAATTATAATTACAGAAAAGTAAAAAATATTATTTAATAGTTATTATTTCGTTCCTATATTTTTTAAATTATTAAAATTTGGTATTGTAAAATAATAATACCTTAAAATACCGATGGGAGGTATATTGTTTTTGAAGAAAAATATTGCACTATTATTACTATATTTTTATTTGGAGAAAATATACATAAAGATAATTAAAAATTAAAAATGTGAAAAGGTAATGAAAAGTTAAGAATTAAAAATTAAAAGTTAAGGAGGAATTTCCTCTGGAATTTCTTTAAATTATAATTTAAGAAACTCCGGTAGGAGTTTCAACCTTGAGTTTCAAAGGAATAAAGTCTTCTAAAATGCCAAGAAAATCTCGTAAGAGGGGAAACAGGTTAAAAAGAGAGGTATATCAAACGAACAAGTATGTATAGCAACTGTAATTAATAGTCAGGGTAATTTAATCATGGAACTAATATGTAAAGGTAGAATGACACACAAGGAATTAGAAAGGCTCTATGATGGGCGTATAGGGGATAACTCTATCCTTTGTACTGATAGTCATAAGAGGTATGTTCAGTTCGCCCATGATTTTTCATTAGAATATAAGTGTATAAAAAGAGGAAAGCATAAAGAAGGAATATACCATATCAGCACATAATTGATGTCCACAGCAAATTAAAGAAATGGATAAATAGTAATTAGAACGGAGGGATTGAATGGTAAATAAAACAGATGCTATCGAGATAATAACATATGCTGAAGAAAATGGGATTAGCATTTGGATAGATGGTGGTTGGGGAGTAGATGCGCTATTAGAAGTGGAAACAAGAGCACACAATGATATTGATTTATTTGTGGAAGAAAGTAACAGTAAAAAGTTTATTGGAATATTAAAAGAAAACGGCTTTGCTGAAGTTACAGAATCATATACAACCACATCTCACTCGGTTTGGAAGGATACTAAAGATAGGATAATTGACCTTCATATATTTAAATTCAACGAACAAGGATATATTGTTTTTGAAGGAGAAGCATATCCCCCAGAGGTGTTTAGTGGTATTGGGAAAATAGGTGCTAAAGTGGTAAGATGTATTGATGCTGAAAATCAAGTATTATTTCATTTGGGCTATGAGCATGATGAAAATGATGTACATGATGAAAAACTATTGTGTGAGAGATTTGATATTCCTGTTCCGAATGAATACAAGTAAGTAATAAATTCCAATTTGATAGTTCCAATTGATGTTGTTTTAGCAAAAAAGCAATAGAAAAGTTTTTATCTATAGATGAAAATTGTTTTTATGCTGCAACAATAAAGGAGAAAGTAGTTGCTTATGCAATTGCCTATATTCAAAGACGGCTTGATACCACAAAGAATATGATTTGTTTATATGAAATAGGCACATTGAAATCTTATAGAAAAATGGGAATTGCAAAAAAATAATTGATAAAATTATTGAGGATGGAGAATTAAATGAAGTAATGAAGATTTGGATTCCTACAAATAAAAGCAATGAAGCGGCATGTGGATTATATAAGAGTATTGGAGCTGAGGAGCCAGAAGTGAAGGACGAAATTATATATAATTACAGATATTGAGTTTAATATTTATATAACTTAATACTCAATTATAAATTGCTAATAAATAAAGTCCAGCAAATTTTTGCTGGACTTTTAAAATAGTTTCTAATATCAACATTATACAAATACAGGTTTTGAAGAAACAGTATAAGATTTAAAATGAAGGAGGAAATTCCTCCGGAATTTCTTTAAATATAATTTAAGAAACTCCTATCGGAGTTTCCCCCTTCATTTTGCATTTTTAATTTTAAATTATCTTTTAATAGTTTGAATTTAATCTGTTTTTAATTTATAATTGTGTAGTTATAGAATATATAGTATCTTAGAGATAAAAGGAGGCAGGTTTATGAGATTATGGGGCAAAATAATTAAAAATAACAAGATAATTAAAAATGATACTGTGCCTCTTGAGGTTAAGGACAATTATCAGGCGGGACTGAAGGCGGCCATTGCAGAATTATGCCACAGGTTTGATATAGAAAAACCCTATTGGCTTAATAAAAACTTGAATGAATATAATAGGATTTCAAAAACCGCTTTTAATGAAAATAACTTTATAGAGGATATAGATTTCGATAAATTCATCATTGAAGAACTTGAGGATAAAAATATCAATAAGAGGTGATAATTTTGGATAGTATAGCTGGCAAGGGCTGCGATATTTTAGTGCCTTTCAATGAAAGAAAGCCGCTGGCGGAAATTGAACGCAGCATTGTTAAAACATATAAAAAGAGTATTTGGTCAAAGTTTATAAAGGCCATAAAGGAATATAACCTTGTAGAAGAGGGAGATAAGGTAGCTGTTGCTATCTCAGGAGGAAAGGACAGCCTTATAATGGCAAAGCTTTTCCAGGAGCTTAAGAGGCATGGGCAGGTTAATTTTGAGGTTGAGTATATTGCCATGGATCCCGGATATCATCCAGATATAAAAAAGCTTTTAATTGATAACTGCGAATATTTAAACATACCGGTTAAAATATATGAATCAGGAATATTCCAAGTGGTAGACAAAATAGCAAAGGATTATCCCTGCTACATGTGCGCCAGAATGAGAAGAGGTTCTCTATATGCTAAAGCTAAGGAGCTGGGATGCAATAAGCTTGCCTTAGGACATCATTTTAATGATGTTATTGAAACTACTCTTTTAAATATTCTCTATGCAGGTAACTTTAAAACCATGCTTCCAAAACTTAAAGCTGCAAACTTTGAGGGCATGGAACTTATAAGACCAATGTACTATATAGAAGAGCAGCATATACAGAGATTCACTCAAAACAGCGGAATATGGCCGCTGAATTGCGCATGCATGGTGGCTGCAAAAAGAATCGGAAATAAGAGATATGAAATTAAAGCTATGATAAAACAACTTAAGGAAAATTTTCCGCAGATTGAAAAATCTATATTCAGGGCTGCTCAAAACGTTAATATGGAATCTATATTAGGCTGGATGAAAGATGGAAAACAATATTCCTACTTAGACTTTTATGATGAAGATGCACCTGAAGGATTAGAATAGGAATAGTAGAGGGTGAAAATATAAAATGAAAAAAGAACCAAAGGATACTAAGGTGGTAATAGGGATGTCAGGAGGAGTAGATTCCTCCGTAGCTGCACTTTTACTTAAAAAGCAGGGCTATGATGTGGTGGGCGTCTTTATGAAAAACTGGGATGAAAAAGATGATGATGGGGTCTGCACCGCTGCAGATGATTATGATGATGTGAGAAGGGTATGCGATCAAATTGGAATACCCTATTACACAGTAAACTTTGTAAAGGAATATTGGGATAGAGTCTTTGAGTATTTTCTTTCAGAATATAAGAGGGGAAGGACACCTAATCCTGATGTAATGTGTAATAAAGAAATTAAATTTAAAGCTTTCTTAGAGTTTGCTTTAAAAATAGGTGCTGATTATATTGCCATGGGACACTATGCTCAGGTGGATTATATAGATGGAGAATACAAGCTTTTAAGAGGTGTAGATAATAATAAGGATCAAACCTATTTTTTATGTGAACTGAATCAGAGTCAGCTTTCAAAAAGCTTATTTCCAATTGGCCATTTAACTAAGCCTCAGGTTAGGGAAATAGCAGAAAAGGAAGGGCTTGCTACTGCAACTAAAAAGGACAGTACAGGGGTTTGCTTTATAGGAGAGAGAAATTTTCGAGAGTTTTTAAATAACTATCTACCGGCTAAGCCAGGCCCTATAATGACACCTGAAGGAGAAATAAAAGGAGAGCATGTAGGTCTTATGCATTATACCTTGGGACAGAGAAAAGGACTGGGAATCGGTGGTCAGGGAGAACCATGGTTTGTAGTGGATAAGAATTTAAAAAAGAACATTTTATACGTGGTGCAGGGTGAAAAGAATGAAGCTCTTTATTCCTTTGGGTTAAAGGCCGTAGATATTAACTGGATAAGTGATAGGCCTAAATCTCAAAGCTTTGAATGTACAGCAAAGTTCAGATACAGACAGCCTGATCAGAAGGTCATAGTGCATATTAAAGAAAAAAATTCCGCAATAGTAGAGTTTGTAGAGCCTCAAAAAGCTATTACACCTGGGCAGGCAGTGGTTTTCTATGACGGTGAGGAATGTCTTGGCGGAGGAATTATTGAAGAATATTATAAAAACAAAAATAGGCTTCAAAATTATATTAAAGGCTAGTCAAATGACTGGCTTTTATTATAAGTTGTTTTACAAAGCAACTAAATTATATGTTACAATTATAAAGTAGAATAAAGATATGATATAACCTTAACAGCTGTATATATAAATTACAGCTGATTACTATATTTACTTTTATATAAATATTTTTAGGAGGTTAATTATGAATAAGCAGATAATAAAAACAGAAAGGGCTCCAAAAGCTATAGGACCATATTCACAGGGAATTAAAATGGGAAATGTAATTTATACTTCAGGTCAGCTTCCAATGGATGCTGAAACCGGAGAGATAGAAACAGAAATAAAAAGAGCTACAGAAAAGTGTCTTGAAAATGTTAAAGCTATATTGGAGGAAGCTGGTTCTTCCTTAGAAAAGGTGGTTAAAACTTTAGTTTTTCTAAAGGATATGAATGATTTTGCCGACATGAATGAGGTATACAGCGTCTATTTCAATGAAAATCCTCCAGCTAGAAGCTGTATTCAGGTAGCAAAACTTCCTAAAGATGCATTAGTGGAAATAGAAGTTATAGCTTTATGTGATTAAAAACTATCTTTGAAGGTAATGGAAAATACGCAAAAATTATGTTATATTAATAAAATGTTCAATATTATAGACATAAAATGCAATTACAGAAAGGAGAAAAAATGGAAAATAAACCTACTTCATCAAACTTTATCAGAAATATAGTGATTGAAGATTTAGAATCAGGAAAGCATAGTGATATAATAACTCGTTTTCCACCTGAGCCTAATGGTTATCTGCATATAGGTCACGCGAAGTCCATAGTTCTGAATTTTGAACTTGCAGATGAATTTAATGGTAAAACAAATTTAAGATTTGATGATACAAATCCTATAAAAGAAGATACAGAATATGTGGAATCTATAAAGGAAGATGTTCATTGGCTTGGATTCCAGTGGGATAAACTATTATTTGCTTCTGATTATTTTGAAGAAATGTACAATAGAGCAGTACTTTTAATAAAAAAAGGTAAGGCTTATGTATGCGACTTGACACCTGAAGAGATAAGAAACTACAGAGGAACATTAACTGAGCCTGGGAAAGAAAGTCCATACAGAAGCAGATCTGTAGAAGAGAATATGGACTTGTTTCAAAGGATGAGAAAAGGTGAATTTAAAGACGGAGAAAAGGTGTTAAGAGCAAAGATAGATATGAATTCTCCTAACATAAATATGAGAGACCCCATAATCTACAGAATTGCTCATGCCGAACATCACAATACCGGAGACAAATGGTGCATATATCCTATGTATGATTTTGCTCACCCTATTGAAGATGCCATTGAAGGAGTAACTCATTCTATCTGCACCTTAGAATTTGAAGATCACAGACCTCTTTATGATTGGGTGGTAGAAGAGTGTGAAATGGAATCTAAACCTCAGCAGATAGAATTTGCAAGATTAAATCTTACAAATACAGTAATGAGTAAAAGAAAATTAAAGCTTCTTGTAGATGAAAAGATAGTGGATGGCTGGGATGATCCTAGAATGCCTACTATTGCAGGATTAAGAAGAAGAGGATATACCCCTGAATCCATTAGGAATTTCTGCAGAGAAATAGGGGTGGCAAAGGCAAGCAGCGTTGTTGATTCACAGATGCTGGAGCATTTTATAAGAGAGGATTTAAATAAAAAGGCACCAAGGAGCATGGCTGTTATGAGACCTATCAAGGTGGTTATAACAAACTATCCTGAAGGTCAGGTAGAATGGCTGGAGTCTGAAGTTAATCCTGATAATCCTGAAGCCGGTACAAAAATGATACCTTTTTCCAGAGAAATATATATTGAAGAGGAAGATTTTATGGAAAATCCTCCGAAAAAATACTTTAGATTATTTCCCGGGAATGAAGTAAGACTTCGTCACGCTTATTTCATTAAATGTACTGATTTTATAAAGGATGAAAATGGCAGAGTGGTTGAAATTCACTGCACTTATGATCCTGAAACCAAGAGCGGAACAGGATTCACCGGCAGAAAGGTCAAGGGAACATTACACTGGGTTTCTGCATCCCATGCTGTGCCTGCAGAATTTAGATTGTTTGAACCTATACTATTGGAAAATGAGGAAGATAACAAAGACTTCCTGGAATGTATAAACTCTGATTCCTTGGAGGTATTACAGGGATTTGTAGAGCCTGATATGAAGGATGTTAAGCCTCAGGATAAATTCCAATTTGTTAGACACGGCTATTTCAATGTAGACTATAAATATACTACAAAGGAGAAACCTGTTTTTAACAGGATAGTATCTTTAAAAAGTTCTTTTGCAGTTAAAAAATAACTTATTTAATGTAAATAAAAGCATTGCCTAAAATTAAAAAAGGCAATGCTTTTTATATTACATATTTAATTCTAATGGGTCGTCTGCATCATTATTAAAGGAATCTCTGTTAAATTCATTTTCTGAAGCTGCAACCAAAAGGGCAGACACTGAGGCTCCGGTTATATTAGTTGCAGTCCTTGCCATGTCTATAATCACATCCACCCCTAATACCATACCTACTACCTGAAGAGGAAGTCCCATAGCCGCTAAGACTACCGTAGCCATTATTGAAGCGGTTCCCGGTACTCCTGCAGTTCCGAAGGAAGCAACGGTAGTGATAAGTATAAGCTGAACATATTGAATTGGCTGCATTGGGATATTAAATATTCTTGCTGCAAATATTGCAACCATAACAGGATATATGCCTCCACAGGCATTCAGTCCCATGGTTGCACCCATAGGGGCTACAAAATTAGCGATTTTATCAGAAATTCTTACTCTATCCGTTAGGCTTTTAATAGTAACAGGCAGAGTTCCGTAAGAACTTCTGGTTGAAAAAGCAACTAACTGAGCAGGATAGATTTTTTTAAAAAATTTAATTGGATTTACTTTTGCTACAAAGGCTAAAAGGGGTGAATAAACCACTACAAACAGCAGGATACAGGCTACATACATTGCTAATATCAATTTACCTAAAGGAAGAAGGGTAGCAAGTCCATATTTTGATGTCACAGTAGACATTAATCCAAAGACTCCGTAAGGAGTGAGCTTTAACACCATTTTAGTTACTCTGAACATAATCTGGGAAAAACCTTTAAAGAAGTTTTTTACAGGAGCTATGAGCTCTGAATGTTTGTCGCTTTCAATAGAAGCAGCAACTCCAACCATCAGTGCAAAGATTATAACAGGGATAACCTTCCCTTCAGCAGCTTCAGCTACAGTATTTGAAGGAACCATATCTAAAAGAACCTTAGTAAAGGAGGGGATTTCCCTTGCCTTAAAGCTTGCATCAGGAACAAAGGTTACTCCTGCTCCGGGATCTAATATTAAAGCAACTGCCAGTCCTACTATACATGCTAGAAAGGTAGTAAACACAAGCCAAAACAGTGTTTTAACACCTATCTTTTTCAGCTGATTAGTATCTTCTAATGATGTTATGCTGGTTATAATAGAAGATATAACTAAAGGAATAACCAGCATTTTAATAAGATTAATATAAGCTTTGCCCAAAGGTTCCAAGTACATAGCTTCTTCTTTAAAATACATTCCTATTAAAACTCCCAAGGCCATACCTAAAAATACTCTTATACTAAAGGAAACTTTTTTTCTTCTCAAAAAAACTAAAAGCATTAAGATTAATGCTGACAAAATTAAACCTACGTACATTATTATATTCCTCCTATGTTTAATGGATACATATTTATTTAGTGAAGATAATTATTAAAGTTCAATATATGCTTTGAAGCATGGATTTAAATTGTTAAAACAAACCAATTTAATAAAAATTATAATTCATTACTAAATTTTAGTCAATAACATTTAGTAAGTAATTTACATAATATTATTTTTATTACAAGTAAATGTTAAAAATAAATACAAAACTTTTAAAAAATCTATTGTAATTCATTGATGTAGGTGATAAAATACTTAAGAAAGATAAGTTAGTCTTTAAATCAGTCCGGAGAGGCTGGCAAGAAAAAAGTTTTATTAGCGTGATTTTTATAACTTCTTGTCAGTAGACAGGAAGTTTTTTATTTTTGACTAACCGATACCTTTTAAATTAGCACAGAGAGGCTAATAAGGGAGAAAGTGAGCTTTCTCCTCATAATGAAAAATTAGAGGAGGTTTTTTTTATGCAGCAAAATATAGCGGTTAACACTCAAGAAAAACAAGGAAATTTAATCTTATCAAAAGTTAAAAGATATGTACTTGCACTTCAACATCTTGTGGCAATGTTCGGGGCTACGGTTTTAGTACCTATGATAACAGGATTGAACCCTTCTGTAGCACTTTTTACAGCAGGCATAGGTACACTGATATTTCACCTTTGTACTAAAGGAAAGGTTCCAGCTTTTCTAGGCTCATCCTTTGCTTTCATTCCAGGAATTTTAGCGGTAAAAGAAGCATATAACGGTGATTTAACCTATGCTCAGGGCGGTATGCTAATAGCAGGATTAGCTTATGTAATCTTCTCCTTCCTGATTAAAAAAATAGGAATGGAAAGAATAAAAAATGTTTTGCCAGACCATGTAGTTGGTCCAATGATTATAGTAATAGGTTTAAACTTACTGCCTACTGCCTTGGATATGGCTTCAAATAACTTTCTAATAGCAGCGATAACCCTTGGTATAGCATTAACTATAACCTTCACTGCAAAAGGATTTTTAAAGCAGGTTGCTATTTTGATAGCAGTAACTATAGGATACATAATATCCTTCAATATGGGGTTAGTAGATACTGCAGTAATCAAAGAAGCTCCACTTTTTGCAATACCAGCCTTCACATTGCCAAAGTTTGATGCGGCAGCAATAATGATAATAGTACCAGCAATACTAGCAGTATTTATGGAGCATATAGGAGACATAACCACCAACGGTAAGGTATGCGGACAAAACTTTGTTGAAGATCCGGGTTTAAACAGAACCTTGTTAGGAGACGGTCTTGCTACAGCAGTTGCTTCCTTAATAGGGGGACCTGCAAATACCACATACGGTGAAAATACAGGTGTTCTTGCAATAACTAAAAATTATGATCCATCTATACTTAGAATAACAGCAATATTTGCAATAATACTGGGCTTTGTAGCAAAATTCGGAGGTGTTCTCAGAACTATACCTACACCTGTAATGGGAGGCATAAGCGTTATGCTTTTCAGTATGATAGCCTTAGTAGGAGCTAGAACCATAAAGGAAAATAAGGTTAAATTCAACCTAAGCAATACTGTAATAATGGCAGCGATAATCATAGTAGGTATTGGCGGACCTTATATAGAGAAGGCAACAGGTTTAACTGTAGGAATCCCAATAACTGAAACAGTAACAATCAGCGGATTAAGCTTTGCAGCTATAGTTGGTATAACTTTAAATTTAGTAATAAGCTTTATTTCAAAGATGAGCAAAAAAAGCAGTAAATAGCTTTAGATAAGTCCAAATTGATATAGAAATGCACCTCCAAATGGTGATGTTTGGGGGTGTATTTTTTCGTTAATAAATCTTGCATTATTTAATTTTAAAATATATAATTAAAGTAACTGAATATCCTAGACAGTTCGGAAGCCTCCTGTCTTAAAATAAAACTACGGCATGTTTATCTAAACACATGGATAAGTTTTTTTACTTTGTTTACGATGGCTGTCTTTAAAAAGACAGCTTTTTATTTCTCTGTGTTTTTGGCCGTAAAGAGGTATGATTCATACCTCTTTATTTTATGCAATTAAACTTAAGAATAAAAAAGGAAGTGATATTATGAAGAATAAAAATGTAGATTTTATAGTAAAAACCGCCGTTGTGGCTGCACTATATGCAATTCTTACCTACGCTTTCGGATTTATGTCTTATGGATTAGTTCAGTTTAGAGTTTCAGAAATATTAACCCTGCTTGCATTTATAAGCCCTGCATATATACCTGGCTTAGTTTTAGGCTGTATACTTGCAAATATTATAAGTACGGTGGGATGGATTGATATGATAGTTGGAACTGCTGCTACCTTCATTGCTGTTTTCTTGATAAGCAGAACCAAGAATTTACTTTTAGCTTCTATATGGCCTGCATTGATTAATGGCTTGTTTATAGGAGCAATGCTTAACTACGTTGCCAACATACCTTTTATGTATGCTGCTATTTGGGTAGCCTTTGGTGAATTTGCAGTGGTTACATTAGTGGGGTACCCTGTATTTAAATATTTAATCAATAGGGGAAGTCCGGTGCTGGAAGTTATAAAATTTAAAAAATAGATTATAAGCCTGTAGATTATTTATACAGGCTTTTTTAAAAATTCAGCTGCACAAGATGAAGAGTAATCACCTGCAGCTTAAGAACTTGTAAAACTCCTTTAATACATTTGGGTTATCAGATAAAAATTCCACAAGGCTTTTTAGAGAATTAAAGGTTTCAAGGCTTAGAGTATGCTCAATTTTTTCTGTTTCTGTCAGTATATTCTCTTCTTTAACATTTATTAATCTTAAAAACTTTTCTGTTATATTATGCCTTTCCAGCAGTGTGTTTCCCAATTCATTTCCGTAAGGAGTTAATATTATCACCCCGTATTTTTCATATTTAATGAATTTAGCTTCTGAAAGTTTTTGAACCATTTTTGTGCAGGAAGGAGGTTGTACATTAAGAGCTTCTGCCAGCTCATTGACTCTTGCAAAGCCGTTGATCAGTGATAACCTATAAATCATTTCAAGATAATCTTCCATAGATGGTGTAAGTGAGTTAGAATCTTTTTTAAGATATTCTGTAAAGGTATGAAAGGTTTTGTCCTCCATACTCTTAACCTCCTTTTAAATATTGTTATATTTAATTATATGATAATAAACATAAAAAATTTATAAATAAGAATATTGTCCTCTCTAATATAAAATAATGTGTATTGATGGGTTAAGTACATAATATTACTTTAGGTCTTAAAAAGTTAAAATATTTATATTACATTATTAATTTTTAAGCTTAGCAAATGTGGTAAATTATAGATAGAAGCAATAATGATATTTGGAGGTTTTTTGATGAAGATTACAGTTATAGGTTACTTCGGTACTTATCCAAAGGCGGGGGCAGCAACTTCTGGATATCTTTTAGAAGAAGGTAAAACTAAGGTTCTTATAGATTGCGGTTCAGGTGTTATATCCTCACTTCAGAAATATGTGGATATCAAAGAGCTTACAGCGGTAATATTAACACACTATCATGCAGATCATACTGCAGATATTCCTATTCTTCAATATTCTGCCATGATGCTTACAAAACTGAATGAAAGAGAACACTCTCTGCCAATTTTTGCGTTACGGGATAAGGAGAATTTTAAGAAATTAGATTATTCTCCTTATTGTTATGGTATGGAGATAAATCCTTATGAAAATTTAATTATTGGGGATATTAATTTCAGCTTTATTGAAACAAAACACTCAAAAAGATGTATTGCCATTAAGGCTGCTTCTAATAATAAAAGCATCATTTATACGGGAGACACTGAGTACTTTGATGAATTAGCGGAGTTTTCCAAGGGAAGCTCAGTTATTATAAGCGAAAGCAGCTTATATGAGGATATAGAGGTTCCCGGTCATATGAAAGCTTCAGAGGCTGGGCTTTTAGCCAGTAATTCAAAAGCGCAGAAATTAGTTTTATCCCATCTTCCTCCCTATGGAAATCACGAAGATCTTTATGAGGCCGCCTCTAAGGTCTTTGAAAATGAAATAATTCTGGCTTATTCAGGATTATCTATATTATTATAAGTAAAGGCAAAAAATTTATATATTGTTAATATGAATAAAAAAGGATTAGAATATGAAAAAAAAGAATTATAATCTTAAATGTTTTTCAGGAGGTAATAAATGAAAGTAGTTATATTAGATGGATATGCATTAAATCCAGGAGATTTAAGTTGGGATAAATTCAAAGAATTTGGTGAAGTTAGTATATATGATAGAACCGAGGAAGAGGAAATATTGGAAAGGTGCCTTGGGGCTGAAGTAATAATAACCAATAAAGC
>NZ_CCXI01000013.1 GCF_000820705.1 Clostridium polynesiense
AACCGAGGAAGAGGAAATATTGGAAAGGTGCCTTGGGGCTGAAGTAATAATAACCAATAAAACCCCTCTGAAAAAAGAGATTTTAGAAAAACTTACAGACTTAAAATACATAGGTGTTTTAGCCACAGGTTATGATGTGATAGATATAGAATTTGCCAGAAAAAAAGGCATACCTGTAGCTAATATACCCAATTACGGTAGTGAATCTGTAGCACAGCTTGTTTTTGCGTTTATTTTAGAATTTGCAAATAAGGTTCACCTCCATCATCAATCAATAAAGAAAGGTGAATGGGCTGAAAAAAATGAATTTTCCTATTTTAAGGCCCCTCTTATGGAAGTTAGCGGCAAAACTATAGGTATTATAGGTATGGGAGCCATAGGACAGCAGGTTGCCAAAATTGCCTTAGGTTTTAATATGAAGGTACTTGCCTTCAGCAGGACTAAAAAAGATTTTCTTCCGGAGGGGGAAATAGAGTGGGTATCCTTAGAGGAGTTATTAAAGAGAAGTGATTTTGTTACTTTGCATGTACCTTTAACAGATAAAACAGAAAATATGATAAATAAGAAAAGAATATCCTTAATGAAAGATACAGCTTATTTAATTAACACCTCTAGAGGTAAGCTAATTGTAGAAGAGGATTTAGCAGAAGCTTTAAAGGATAATAAAATAAAGGGAGCAGCTTTAGACGTGTTATCTCAAGAGCCTCCTACAGAGGATAATCCTATGCTGAAAGCTAAAAACTGCATACTGACCCCTCATATAGCCTGGGGGACAATAGAAGCAAGATCCAGATTAATGTCTATAGCTTATGATAATCTCAAGGCTTTCTTAGAAGGTAAGGCGGTAAATGTGGTAAATAAATAATATGAAACAGGGTGTGAATATATGTTTGACTTAAGTGTTTTTATAGGAATGACTCAAAAAGAAAAATATGAAAATATGCTTTTGATGCTGAAGGGAATCCTCCAGGGAGAAAAAGACGTAATCACAAACCTAAGCAATGCCAGTGCGGTTATAAATGCTTTATCTGAGGACGTAAGCTGGTGCGGATTTTACCTTCTAAAGGAGGGAGAATTAGTGCTTGGACCATTCCAGGGCCTTCCTGCCTGTACTAGAATCCCTATAGGAAAAGGTGTATGCGGCACCGCAGCAGAAAAAATGGAAACTATAATAGTAGAGGATGTAAATAGCTTTGAAGGACATATAGCCTGTGATGCAGCCTCCAATTCAGAAATAGTACTTCCTATAATCATAAACAATAGTATATATGGAGTTTTGGATATAGATAGTACAAGTATTGCACGTTTTGATGAAGAGGATAAATATTATCTTGAAAAGGCAGTGGAGATAATAAAGGAGAATTTATAAAGAAAAAGTTACTACCTCTAATAATGAGCATAAAACAGCCTCAGGATGAATTTAATATCCTGAGGCTTATTTTAATCATTAACAGCATAAATATTATTCTGTTATTTTAATTGTCTACATTTATTATAAGAATTGATTTATAAATGGTTCAACATTCTGTGGCGTCCATTGTCTGTCAACTAATGGCTTACCGGTGCTTAATGTTGGGTGTATATCATTGAAGGATGGTCTTCCTTCTTCTTTGTATATTATACCAAGAGGAATACCTTCATCTCCAAATTCGAAGGCTTTTTGAAGAGCCATCATCTTGTTTGTTGGATCATAGGATTCATCCAGCCTATAGCATCTGTCCTTATACCACTTAAAGGTGTTAACCTTATTAAAGGATACACAAGGCTGCATAATATCTATAAGGGCATAGCCGTTATGAGAAATAGCTGCCTTCAATATTTCTTTTAAACCTTCTTTATCGCCGGAGAAGCCTCTGGCTACAAAGGTAGCACCAACGGTAATTGCTAAAGCTAATGGATGGATAGGTTCTGACTGAACACCTTCAAACTGCATAGATGTCTTTTGACCTACAGCAGTAGTAGGGGAACCTTGTCCTTTAGTTAATCCGTAAATTTGGTTATTATGAACTATTTGAGTTAAATCTACATTCCTTCTCATTGCGTGGATAAGGTGGTTACCGCCTTCACCGTAACCATCACCGTCTCCTCCTGTAATAACAACCTTTAAATCATTGTTTGCCATTTTAATTGCCTGAGCAGGTGGAAGTGCTCTACCGTGTAATCCGTTAAAGACATTTGCCCTTATATAGTGTGGTGTTTTAGCAGCCTGACCTATACCGGAAACCATAACCAGGTTTTCAGGTAAGATTTCAAGCTCTGCAACGGCCTCTTTAATGGCACCTAATATTCCAAAGTTACCGCATCCAGGGCACCATTGATTTTCGTCATCTGAATGATATAATTTAAGATCTAACATCTTATAACACCTCGTTTCTAACTTTGCTGCAGATTTCTTCAGCATTTATCTGTCTTCCATCATATTTTAAAATGCTGTGATCCATTTGGATTGCTGTTTCCATAGTAATAAGCTTGCCAAGCTGTCCTGTATAATTCTGCTCTACATTAACTACTTTTTTAGCTATAGATTTATATTTATTTAACATTTCCTTTGGAAGAGGATATAAGTCTCCAAAGCTTAAGGCACCTACGTTAGCACCTTCTTTATTTAATGTTTCTACTGCTTCCTTTAATGGACCATAAGTTGAACCCCATCCAACAAGAAGTGTTTCGGGATTTTCAACCCCAAAATATTCAGGTTCCTGCATATCCTTTTCCATTAAGATAGCCTTTCTCATTCTCTTTTCCATCATTGCATTTCTGTCTTCAGCAGCTTCGATGATGTGTCCTTCTTCACTGTGTTCATCACTATCGACTAATACAACCTGTCCTTTAGCTTTTCCTGGTATTAATCTAGGTGAAATTCCGCTTTCAGTAATTTTATATCTCTTGTAAACTTCTCCTTCAGGAACTTCTCTTATAGAATGATCTTCTATCTTTAAGTTAGATAAATCATACTTAGGTATAGTGATATTGCTGTCTGCAACATATTGATCAGTTAAAAGAAGGACTATAGTCTGATACTTTTCAGCAAGGTTTAAAGCTCTGAAAGTCTGATAGAAAGCATCTTCAGCATTTCTTACAGACATAACCATTCTTGGAAACTCACCATGAGAAGCTGTAAGCATAAAGCTTAAGTCACTCTGCTCTGTCCTTGTAGGAAGTCCGGTAGCAGGTCCTGGTCTTTGTGAATCTACAACTACTAAAGGAATTTCTGCTATACCGCCAAGGCCTAAGGCTTCAACCATAAGTGAGAAACCTCCGCCTGAGCTTCCTGTCATAGCTCTGACGCCAGCATAAGAAGCTCCTAATGCCATGTTAATAGCTGCTATTTCATCTTCAGCCTGTTCAACAACTATTCCTGCTTTAACCTGATTCTTAGAAAGATAGGTCATAATTGATGTTGCAGGAGTCATTGGGTATGCGGAGTAATATGAAACACCGCCGGCTAAAGCTCCAAGTGCTATTGCATTATTACCGTTAATTAAAAGATGATTTTCATTAGTTCCGCTGCCTAAGTTGTGCTTCCTATCCACTAAATCATAACCGGCAAGAAATGCCTTTTTATTAGCTTCTTTAACATTCTCTTTAAACTTAGGGCTTATAAAGGAAAATTGCTCGTCATAATTAATGCCGAAGTACTTAACTACAGCACCGGCGGCAACCACACCTACAACTATAGGCATTTTAAGATCTCTTGCAATTTTCATTAATCCGAGCTTTGCTACTCTTGCATCTTCACCCTTTAAAGCTTCATCTGCTATGATAATTCCATCAGATTTTAACTGAGGAAGGTGAATATCAATAGTATTTTGATCAAGGGCAACAATAAGGTCAAGCTCATCAGCATGGCTATGAATAGGTTCATTTCCAAATCTAATCTGAATAAAGCTATGACCTCCTCTTACTCTAGACATTACATCTCTGTGCGAGTAAACATAAAAACCGCTTCTATTTAATATCTTCTCTAAAGTGGTGGCGATTGTGTCCATTCCCTGTCCAGCTGCTCCACCAATCAGTATATTATATTTCATTAAAAAACACCTCTATTCCAGATATTCATTCTGTTCATTACAAACCAATTATATATTTATATCTACTATTAGTCAATAATAATTATCAATTAATAATGAAAATATTTCCTTGCATTCCAAAAAAACATTTTTCTATATCATGATAACTATAATGATTTAATACGCTCTCAGTTTTGCCTATAATACTAAACAATACTGAGCTCTACTTTTAAAAGAACAATTTTTCAAAGTTACCTCCGTATTCAATTCCAGCCATAGCACCGGTTTCTTCCAGGATTAACTTTTTATCAGCTTTGGATTTTAAAGTTATCTTTACCTTAGAGGTTATGCTTTCTTTAACATAAGGATGCATATTGCTTCCTGTAGGGCCATGAAGCATGAGAAATTCCTCTCGGGAGGTCTCAGGCTCTACTGTTAGCTCATACCTTTTATTTACCGCTATAAGCTTTATATCCTTTTCTTTTTTTATAATATTTAGCTTACTTCTGTTAATAGTGGTAAATTTAATAAAGCTGTCATTTAGCTTCAATCCTATAAGGAAACCTCTGAAGCTTCCTAAGGGAAAAGGGATATGTGCTATGGAGCAGGTCAATGCAATTTGGTTTTTAAAGGAATTACTTTGTATCCAAAACCAAGAGTAGGGGAATTTTTTACCCCAATTTTTTTCAATATAGACTTTAGCATTACTTAATATAATTTTCTTATCATTTATATTGATTTCTCCGGTAGCTGTACCATCTAATGTACAAACCTGGCTGTAACATTCCATAAAAGACAGATAATTATAAAATCCCATGCTTCCAGGGTTTATTTTACTGTCTGGCCATTTAAAGATGCTGTTAAAGTCTAGATTTACATTTATGCAGCCGGTATTACCGGAGAGAGAAAGATGAATGCCTTCAAGAGAAAAACTGTTATTTTGTATAGAAATTTCAAATCTGTTTTTAGAAGCATTAAAGTCTCCTTCAGGGTATTGAAAAAATTCGAATTGATTTTCTATACCGTTTATATATTGAATGAATGAGTACTTCTCCTTGCCTTTTATTATCCCGGGTATAAAAGCAAGGGAAAGGTTACTGGCTTCATCAGTAATTTTAAAGTACCATCCTTCAAAAAAATCAGAGGTTTTATTATGACCATGGTACAAATCAGGATTTAATCTTTTGTTCGTCATAGTTCTTCTCCTTTCGCACCTTCTTATTTATATATTAACTTATTAATAAATTTCATATAGCAATAAACCATGAATAACTATTAAATAAATTGTAAACATTTGTTTTTTAGAACTTTTTTGTAAAGCAGTTATAATAATAAAGGTTTTGAGGCATGCTTTATATATGTTATAATAGGATATAATATTTTGGAGATTACAAAGACAAGGTTGTGATAATGATGGATTTTAGAAATATTTTTATTATTATAGCTGTCATTGCTGTTTTGATATTAGTAGGGATATTTATTGCAAATATGTTACCTTTAATATTAGTAATTGTTTTTATTGTATGGTTAAGTAAAAAACTAACTAAAAATAGAAATAAAGATTCCTTTAAAAATAAAGATCAGTCTAGTTTTAGCGAAGATAATATAAATTATAATGTTAAAAATAATAATAATGATATTAATAATAAAAAAGTTATAGATGTAGATTATGAAGAGGTGGATGAATAATCCATCTTTTTTATTTTACATTTTATTAATGCTGAATTAACAATATATATTCCTTTTATTGATAAAATTAACTTAAAATACTGAGCTTTTTAATAATATACTGACATCTTTGCTTTATTTAAATTACAGGAGGGTGATAAAAGCTGTATAGTATTTGAATTCCTTTTAGGAATAATTTTTATGTATAGGAGATTTTTATGATTAAATTTGAAAGCGTTTATAAGAAATATAAAGAAAACCAGGTACTAAAGGAAATTAATATGGAAATAAAAAAAGGAGAGATGGTTGTATTAATTGGACCAAGCGGCTGCGGTAAAACCACTTCTTTAAAAATGATTAACAGACTTATTGAACCATCCTCAGGGAGGATATTCATAGAAGGAAGGGATATTTCCGAGGAAGATCCTATTAAGCTGAGAAGGAAGATAGGATATGTAATACAGCAGACAGGTTTATTTCCTCATATGACTGTAGCAGAAAATATAGCACTTCTTCCCAGCCTCATGAAATGGGATAAAGATAAGGCTGTAAGCAGGGTAAAGGAGCTCCTTAATCTTATAGGTATGGAGCCTGGGGAATTTATGAACAGGTATCCCAGGGAACTAAGTGGGGGACAGCAGCAGAGAATTGGAGTTGCCAGAGCTTTTGCCGTTAACCCGGAAATTATACTTATGGATGAACCCTTTAGTGCTTTAGACCCTATAAACAGGGCTCAGCTTCAGGAGGAATTATTTAATCTCCAGCAGGAGCTGAAAAAGACAGTGGTATTTGTTACCCATGATATGGACGAAGCTTTAAAGCTTGGGGACAAAATAAGCATCATGAAGGAAGGAGAAATTCTCCAGTATAACACACCTGAAAATATACTTAGGAATCCATCTCAGGGTTTTGTTTCAGAATTTATAGGAAAGAACAGAATACTTAATCATTCAGATTATATAAAAGCCACTGATGTTATGATAGATAGGCCTGTAAAGGCGCAGAAAAACAGAACTGTTATACAGGGAATGGAAATAATGAAGGAAAATAATGTGGACAGTATACTCATTACAGACAGAGGGTTTAATCTGGAGGGTATAGTAACTTTAAAGGATCTTCAAAGGAACTTCCCATCAGATGTGACTCTGGGAGATATAATGTCAAAAAATCTTATTACAGTTATGGAGGATGACTCAATCTCAGAAGTATTAGATAAAATGAATAATAATTCTATTTCCTTTATACCTGTTATAACCTATGAAAATAAGCTTTTAGGACTTATAACCAAAAGCTCCCTTCTTAAAGTTATAGGCAGCAGCATTTCAAAGGAAAAGGAGGAGCTTTAAATGTCAGGAAATATTTTTTCGAAATTTATAGAGTTTGTTATAAGCAGAAAAGGGGAACTTTTTTCTTTAATTTTTCAGCATGTAAGCTTAACCTTTATAGCGGTATTAGTGGCATCAGCAATAGGAATTCCTTTGGGAATATTAATCGCTAAAAGAAGGAGTGCAGCAGGAGCTGTGCTTGGAACTTCAAACATTATACAGGCAATACCAAGTTTAGCTCTTTTGGGATTCTTAATCCCTTTCCTTGGGATAGGATCAAAACCTGCTATTATAATGGTACTTCTTTATTCTCTATTACCTATAGTTAAAAACACTTATATAGGCATAAGCAATATAAGTCCGGATATCATTGAAGCGGCAAAGGGAATGGGAATGACGGAAGGTGAGCTTCTTAGAAAAATACAACTTCCTTTGGCGATGCCTATTATTATGGCGGGGATTAGAATTTCTGCAGTTACTGCCGTGGGATTAATGACTATTGCAGCACTTATAGGAGCCGGGGGCCTTGGATATATGATTTATTCAGGTGTACAGACCGTTAATAATATGATGATACTGGCAGGAGCTATACCAGCCTGTATTCTGGCTTTGCTGGTGGACTTTATACTTGGAAAATTCGAGGATATAGTAACTCCTGACGGAATAAAGGAAAATGGTAAAAAAAGCAGCAGGAGAAGCAAAAATATAATTAAATTTTCATCCATAGCATTAGCGCTTACTATCATAGTAACTTCAGCTGTTAACTATTTTAATAACAGAAATAAAATCGTTGTAGGTTCTAAGCTTTTTAATGAAGGAGTTATCCTTGCCCATATGATGGGAGATTTAATAGAGGAGCATACAGACCTAAAGGTTGAGAGAAAACTCAAGCTGGGAGGTACTTTAATAGCTTTTGAAGCTTTGAAAAGCAAACAGATAGATACCTATGTAGAATATACCGGAACAGCCTATGTAAGCATATTGAATAAAAAGTCTGAAAGCGATGAAAAAAAGGTATATAACGAAACACAGCAGGAGCTTAAGGATAAATTTGATATAAAGGTGTTAGAACCTTTGGGCTTTAACAACACTTATGTCATAGCGATGAAACAGGAGATAGCTTCAAAATATAATCTAAATACTATGTCTGATTTAGCTAAAGTAAGCGGTGATATTATATTAGGACCTACCATTGAATTTGCTAATAGAGAAGATGGATTAATAGGGATTAAAAAGCTCTATAATATGGATTTCAAAGAGGTTATGCCCATGGAAGCAGGCCTTAGGTATAATGCTATAGAAACGAATAAAATTCATGCCCTAGATGCATATTCTACCGACGGGCTTTTAAAGGCTATGAACCTAAAGGTTCTAGAAGATGATAAAAAGCTGTTTCCTCCTTATCAGGCAATACCTATAATAAATAATGAAGTTTTAGAAAAGCATCCGGAATTAGAAGAAGTCATAAATATGCTGGCGGGAGCCATAGACGATGAAGCTATGAGAGAAATGAACTATAAAGTAGATAAGCTTGGTGAGGATCCAAGAACCGTTGCCAGGGAATTTTTAAAATCAAAAGACCTCGTTAAATAGTGACTTTAAATATAATTTGTCCCCAATGTCAGGTGCCAGGCACCTGACATTGGGGACAACTATCTTTCCTTTACTTTTATTAATTGAATAGAAATTGTTTTAAAAATAAATACTCATAAAGTGCATGGATTTTACGCTGTAGGGCTTAAGATAGGGAACATTTTTTAAGTCCTGTGTATGCTGAGAAATCAAAGGAGAGCCCCTGGAAAAGTCCGTTACTATGGCTGAATGAAAAATTTTATTTTGAAAGTTTTCGTAAAAGATTATATCTCCGGGAAGCAGTGATTCTGCTTTGCGTTCTTCCTTTGCCTTAACTCCCTTTAAGCTGTCTTTAGTATTAATCATTATGTTCCAATAGAGGGAAGAGGCAATACTCCAGCTAAAGGACCAGCTGTGATAGGTGGAAGCACCGGAATTGTTTCTTTTGTACCACCAGGGATTAATGTCATACATCATTTCTGCTCCCCCGGCTAAAAGGCATTGAGAGATAAAATTAGTACAATCTCCTCCGGAATCATTTTCTGAATAAAAGTATCTGAATATGGGATTTGGTTTCAATGCATATTTAAGGGCATATTCTACGGAAAGCTCTCTATTATACACCATAACCTCCTCAAATAATTACTGTTATTTTAGATTATTCACTTAAGTATAAAAGGTGATATGAATTTGTCAGGTGCCTGGCACCTGACAAATTCATATCAAAGGTTTAATATCGGATTTTTATAAGGTAAAAGCTGATATTTTTATTGCCCCAACCTAAATCAAAAGGAACATGATACCTATCTGTAGTATGTGAGTTGATTAAGGGATAGCCTCGGCTGTCAAAGGAGGTAACTATAGCGAAATGGTCTATATCGCTGCCTTTTGCATAGCAAATAACATCTCCATAGTTAAGCTTTGAAAAGATACTTTCCATATTTTCAGTTTTAGGAACAAGATCTTTAAAAGCTGCTTTTTTTAAAAGCCTTCCTTTTCCTGAGTAAAACAGATAATTTTTAAATGCATCAGCATTAACCCATGCGCTGCTGCCTTCTGCCTGGCCATATTTAGGATAGTTACAGTGCCATCCTCCCTGCTGTTTTAATCCTGCACCTTCTTTATCACCAAGGCACTGTGATACAAAATTTGTGCAGTTACCCCCGGCTCCGGTATAATTTTTATACTTTTTATTATATTTAGCTGGGTTATTGCTTGCCCATACTATCCCGCAGTATTTATCCCCGTAATCTACCGCTTTTTTTCTTTTTGTATTTTCTGAAGTATTTTCAAGGTCCATAAGAGCTGCTCTTTTTATTGAGGGAATAGGATATATCTCTGGAAAACATTCTTTAATATCTTCAGCAGCGCTGTTTATATCCTTTAAGGCATCTTCAAAGCAGTCTGTATACCAATCCCAGTTAATAATCCATAGACCATCTTTTTTTATCAGATCTACTCCATGAATAAGTCCTACTCCAAAAGTATTTATAACAGATTCTTCGTCATCCTTATATACATATTCAAATTTATAGTATTCGTTTAAAGATACCTTAGCGCCATTTTTATAGGGATTAATCTTTCTAAATTCCAAATCTGATGTTACTGAAGTGAATTTTATACCTCTTTCATCTGCCCATTTTTTAAGATATTTTACCCTTCTTACCTCATGATCTAAAGCCCAGCCTCCATACCTGCTCACCTTATTATAGTATTTTGGAAGCTCGCTTACTTTTCCATTTATAAATACTTCGTTTCTAAGCTGATAAATGGTTTCTACAGCTTTTTTTATTTCCTCCCTTTCGGTGCTCTCTATAGCCTTACAGGGCAGAGGAAGGACAAAAAGCAATAGTAAGGTTAATATGGTGGTTAATTTAAAAGCCTTCATATAATCACCTGCAATATTTTATTATCTTCTAAACCTATTTAAAAAGTTAATATTCAATAGTATTCCATATTGTTTTAGATATTACACAAATAAATTTTTCCATTGATAAATATAAATATAAAGAACCAGTATTACTGCAGGAGTAAATTTAATGAACAGCAAAATAAAGTACAGGATAATGGAAACCTCTATTCCATTAATAACTCAAATAACTTTAACAACTTTAATGGGAATAATAGACCTTATGATGATAGGTTACAGCGGCGGCAATAAAGCCGTAAGCACAATATCATTAAGTCTCAGCTTTATTCAGGTGATTATTACGATAATTGCATCTTCAGGCTTTTCTGTGGGAGTTATATCCCTTATATCCAGATATTATGGAAACAGAAATGAAAAAAAGATGGAAGCTCTATGTAATATATCCCTTATACTTGGTGTACTGCTTGCTTTGGTTATATGCTTATTCTTTAAATTTTTCAGCAGGAGTCTTCTTATATTTGGAGGAGCTAAAAAAGAGGTGCTCATCTACGGAGAATATTATATAAATTTGATAATTACCGCTTCAGGTCTTCAATGTCTTTTAATAATGGTATCTTCAATATACATAGGTATTGGCAATACAAAAATTCCTTTGACGGCAAATTTTTTTATATTTATAACTAAAATACTCACAGGATACTTACTTATTGTTAAATCAAGAAGCTTCCATGAGGTGGTTTGGTCAGCAGGAGTTTCTTACAATGCTGCTTACGGAATAGGAACAGCGTTTATAGTGCTTCATTATTTTATTCATCCTCCGGTAAAAGCGGATATAAAAAATATAGTTAATATCAAGCTGAAGGACATCTATGAGCTTATAAGGCTCAGTATTCCTTCCTCTTTAGAAGAAGCCTTCTACAGCATAAGCCGTCTGCTTGGAAATATTATAATAATGTATCAGGGAAGTATACCTTACGCTGCCAACGAAATTGCTAATTCAGTAGAAGGGATATCTGTGATGCCGGGAATTGGTTTTGGAATAGCCGCTACTTCTATAGTTGGAATGTATTTTGGAGAGAAAAAGCGAAAAGAAATAAAGCTGTCAGCTGATTACTGCGCTTTTTGGGCTGCTCTTTTAATGACTGTATGTTCAGTATTTTTTCTTCTAATACCAGAATTTTTGGTATCCTCCTTCAGCAGAAATAATAAGGATGAAATGCTGGAGCTAGCGTCCAAATGTTTAATGATAGGAGCTTTGGAGCAGCCCTTTATAGCTTTATCCTCAGTATATGCAGGAGCTCTTAAAGGTCTGGGTGATACTAAATCTCCTATGATAGTATCCATATTTACAGGATGGATTATAAGATTGCCTTTAATATATCATTTTATTTTAATTAAAAATTACAGCGTCATCGCTGTGTGGTGGATAACTGCACTGCAGTGGGCAGCAGATGCTCTTTGCTTAATTATAATATTTAAATATAAATATGGGAAAATTAAAAATGTGGCTTATAGAAAGATAGCTAATTTTTAAGTATATTTAAAAAGCTATTTCATTTTGATAATGATTATTATATAATAAAGTCAAATGACTTATGAGGTGATAAAATGAAAATAGTAATACAGCCGGAAAGACATTCGGAGATATTAATGGAAGTGATTCCGGTATTTGAAGGAGGAAAGGTACTTCACGTATGCAACAGCTGTGCAGCAAGAGTTCAAAGATTTATTAAATTTGGAAGATTTGATGCTTCTTTAGGAAGCACTTATAAATTTACAAAGGAGAAGGATCTTGGAGCTATAAAAGAAGAAGTATACGTTGGTCTTGGCAAAGAGGAAGAAATAACTTCAGAAAGAATTAGAAAAGCTGTATCAATGGCTATAAAAGAAGTTAAAAAGCTGAATGTTGAAAAGGCAACAGTAAGATTTATAGATTTAGATGACATCTCCACAGAGGAAGTGGTTAAAGCCATTGCTGAAGGAGCTGTTTTAGGGAATTATGAATTTAATAATTATAAAAAAATTAAAGAAGGAAGAGTTTTCCTAAATGAAATAAGAATAGCTTCAGTTGCTCAGGAAAAGGTAGAGGCTGCAGAAAAAGCCTTACAAGAAGCTGAATTACTTATAAATTCAACTATATTTGCAAGAAATCTCGTTAATGAACCTGCAAATGTACTTATTCCGGAAGAGCTGGCAGCAAGAGCAATGGCAGCAGGAAAGGAATCAGGATTCCAGGTGGAAATTATGGATAAAAACCAAATTGAAGCTTTGGGAATGAAAGCATATCTTGAAGTAGCTAAAGGTTCTGTAAATGAACCTAAGCTTATTGTTATGAGATATTTCGGTGATGAAGAAAATAAAGAGGATGTAACTGCTTTGGTAGGTAAGGGACTTACCTTTGATACAGGAGGTTACTCACTTAAACCTAATGATTCAATGGTGAATATGAAAAGTGATATGGGAGGTGCTGCTGCGGTTATAGGAGCTATATCTGCTATAGCAAAGGCAAAGCTGAAAGCAAATGTGGTAGCTGTAGTAGCAGCCTGTGAGAATGTTATTTCAGGAGGGTCTTACAAGCCCGGTGACATAATAGGCTCTATGTCAGGAAAACACATAGAAATAGTAAATACAGATGCAGAAGGAAGATTAACCCTTGCTGATGCCGTTTACTATGCTGCAGAAAAAGAAAAGGCTTCAAGAATCATAGACGTTGCAACGTTGACAGGAGCAGCTCTTATAGCTCTTGGAACCTCTACTACAGCAGTTGTAACCAATAATCAAGAGCTTTATAATAAACTGCAGTCAGCTGCAGACAGCTGTGGAGAAAGAGTTTGGCAGCTTCCTGCCTTTGAGGAATATAAAGAATTAAACAAATCCTCTGTAGCAGATATTAAAAATGCAGGAGGTAGATTGGCAGGCACTATTACTGCAGGGCTTTTTATAGGAGAATTTGTAAAGGATACTCCATGGATGCACTTGGATGTAGCAGGGACAGCCTGGTCTGATGTAGAAAAAGCATATATAACCAAAGGCGGTACAGGAGCTGCTGTAAGATCTCTGTACTACTTTGTTAAAAATAACTAGAAATAATGGTCTGAAGTCAATAATGCTTCAGACCATTTAATCTAAGCAGGTAAAGTCTATAAGGAAATGGAGGTATTATTTATGAAGGATAAGGATATTAAAGAATATAAAAAGCCCTCTCAAGAGGAAATAAAAGAAAAGCTCAATGAAATTCAATATAAGGTTACCCAGGAAAATGGAACAGAACCCCCTTTCAGAAATGAATTTTGGGACCATTTTGAGGAAGGAATTTATGTTGATATTGTGACCGGAGAACCTTTATTCTCCTCCTTGGATAAATTTGACTCCTCCTGCGGATGGCCTTCATTTACGAAACCTTTAGAAAAGAAAAATATAAAAGAAAAAGCTGATTTCAGCTTTAACATGCACAGAATAGAGGTTAGAAGCTCTCAGGGAAAATCTCATCTGGGTCACGTATTTACTGATGGACCTCTGGATAAAGGAGGGTTAAGATACTGTATAAACAGTGCCTCCTTAAGATTTATACCTAAAAGTAAGCTGGCAGAAGAGGGATACGGAGAGTATCTGAATTTATTTAAATAAACTGTTATATAAAAGTATTTCTTTATCCTGGATAATGGTAAAGAAATGCTTTTTCTTCTTACAAAATTGTAATGTTAAATTAATCCTGCAGTAAGAATAAAGCTTTACAATATAATAAGCAGGTTATTATGTAAGGAGAGATAGGAATGAAGAAGTCAGCTGCAGTATTATTAACAATCTTAGTAATGTTAGTTTCCATAGGAGCATTGGTTCAAATATCCCCTGATAATATGAAAATCAGGTTAAAGCTTCCGGAAAGCTTTATTAAAAAGGAAAAGACAATAAAAAATCCTGAGGATATAATGGTGTTAGTAAATAGAAGGTACAAACTATCTGAAGATTATAAACCTAAAAATATGGTAATACCGAAGGTGAAATTTTCAAATAATATTACCGCAGAGGAAAAACAAATGAGAAAGGAAACTGCAGATGCTATAGAGGAGTTATTCAATGCAGCAAAGAAAAACAGCATGGAATTATATGTAGTGTCTGCGTATAGATCTTATGAAACTCAAAAGGGATTGTATGAGGAGAGGGTTTCTCAAAGAGGTAAAAAAGAGGCGGATAAATATGTAGCAGAACCAGGAAGCAGTGAGCACCAAACAGGATTGGCAGTGGATGTTACAAATAAACTAGGCAGTAAAGGACAGCTTCAGCAGGATTTTGGACAAACTAAGGAGGGAAAATGGTTAAAAAGCAATTGCCATAAATATGGATTTATTATCAGATATCCTTATGGTAAGGAGAAAATTACAGGATATAACTATGAACCCTGGCATATAAGATATGTGGGTAAAAAAACCGCAGAGGAAATATTTGAAAAAGATATAGTTCTTGAGGAAATGAAAAAATAAATAATAGCAAGCAGAATAGCATTAGAGACTTTAGGTGTAAGAACTTTTCAAATTGTACAAATAAAAACCTTCCCCATTAATGAAACAATCAGATTAATAGGGAAGGTTTATTAGTTATTTACATAAAGCATATACAATATTTTTAATAACTTCCTGTTTTATGTTTAAACAGGAAGGGTATAAAATTTTTATCCTTCGTAGGAATCCAGCATCCATATATATTTATCATATTTTGTTTTTAATTCAATAAGCATATCATTTGTAACGTCATCTCCCAGCTCTTCTGTTAAAGCTATGAGCTCATCAGTATGCTGTGAAATATGTTTAAAGTCTTCTTTTAACTGAGAAACTGATTCTTTAGTTGAAATAGGCTCACTTTTTCTATTTTTAAGTGTAGCCAATTTTACATACTCTTCTGTGTTGGCTATAGGCTTATAACCCATTATTAATAATCTTTCAGCTACTAAATCATAATCCTGTGCTACAGCTGTATAATATTCTTCATATTGCTTATGAAGCTGGAAGAATCCTGTACCTTCAATATACCAGTGATAATTATGAATTTTAGTATATAGAATACTTAGATTTGATACATACACATTCAGTTCATCTACTAATTTTTTAATATCTTGTTTTGCCATAAAATAAAACCTCCTTAAATTTTCCCCGTTACTGATTTTTTTAAATATCTTTAATAAAGAGTATAGAGTACAAATAAATAATTTTTCTTAACTGCATTTAAATAAACCGTTAAAATATAATTTTTAATGGTTATTTAACAGCTTATTAATATGTTTTGTTTATAATAAAACCATTATAATTTACCATAGGGAGGAAATTAGATGAATAAACATGCAATACATCACATTACAGACGTTCCTTATGTTTATGGGAAAAATACAGAAATTTTAATAGTTAAGCTTAGGGCCGCCTCAAAGGAGATAAAAAACTGCAGGATATATTATAAAGATAGATATGATTTTAATGGAGAATTCAAAGTTAATGAAATGTATAAAGTTCTTGAAACAGAGCTGTTTGATTTTTATGAAGCAGAGATTTTTATAGAGGAAAAAAGGTACAGGTATTTTTTCGAAGTAGAGGATTTTAACGGAGAAGTTATATATTATAACGAAAGAGGAGTGATAGAAAAGAAACCTTCAGAGGATAATGCCTTCATTTACCCATATTTAGCCATAGGTGATTTGTATGAAGAGGTGAAATGGGCTCAGGAAGGTATTGTGTATCAAATATTTCCTGACAGATTCAATAACGGAGATACTTCTAACGACCCTGAGGGGGTAAAGCCTTGGGGAGATAAGGTTACAATAGATAATATGTTTGGTGGAGACTTACAGGGAATAATAGATAAACTTGATTATTTTAAGGATCTTGGCGTAACTATGATTTATATGACACCAATTTTCCTGTCCCAGTCTAATCATAAATATAATACTCGTGACTACTATAAAATAGATCCTTGCTTTGGTGATGCTGGCAAAGCTAGAGAATTGGTAAATAAGTGTCATGCAGCAGGAATTAAGGTGATTTTTGATGCGGTATTTAATCATTCGGGACATGATTTTTTTGCTTTTAAAGACGTAATGGAAAAAGGTCAGAAATCTAAATATAAAAGCTGGTACTTTATAAATGATTATCCTATAAATACTGAAAACCCTAATTATATAACCTTTTCTAATTATGAAAGTACAATGCCTAAATTAAACACAAGTAATCCTGAAGTTAAAAACTATCTTTTAGAGGTAGGAGAATTTTGGATTAAGGAAGCCCAAATAGACGGATGGAGACTTGATGTAAGCGACGAAATTGATCACAGCTTTTGGAGAGCCTTCAGAGAGAGGATTAAAAAGGCAAATGAGGAGGCTTTTATAATAGGAGAGATAATGCATGAGGGAGCCTCTTTTTTAAGAGGAGATCAGATGGATAGCATAATGAATTATCCTTTTAGGCAGATGTGCCTTGATTTTTTTGCAAGAAGGTGCATATCTGCATCAGAGTTGAACCATATATTGGAAACAAACAGAAGTTTATACACTCATAGCATAAATAAACAGATGCTGAACTTAATAGACAGCCATGATACGCCAAGATTTCTTACAGAATGTGAAGGTGATGTAAAAAGGATGAAACTTGCGGTAGCTCTCCAGTATACTTATATAGGTATTCCTTATATATATTATGGAGATGAGATAGGGATGGAAGGAGGAGCAGATCCGGATTCCAGAAGATGCATGGTTTGGGAAGATGAAAATCAGAATAAGGAGTTGTTTAATTTCTACAAAAAATTAAACTACATCAGAAAAAACAATAAAGCTTTAGTTCATGGAAACTATAAAAATATGTTTAAAAAGGATAATATACTGGCTTTTAAGAGAGAAACGAAATTGGAAAATCTGTATATAGCTATAAATAACAATTATGAAGAAAAAAACTTAAAGGTAGATTTTTCTGAAGGCTTTGACTTATATGAGGAGAAGGAAATAGAAATTAAGAATAATGAGATAAAATTAGAGCCTATGAGCTTTAGAATAATAAAAATGTAACTAATAAGGAAATTTATAATATTTAAAATGATGAAGTAAGGTTCATTGGTGCCTTGGTTCATCATTTTTATTTATTGTATCTAAAACTACTTATTACGAGTTTTAATTAGAAATTTCTCTGTGAAAGTACAGCTTTTTTTCTTTTAAGCAATAATAGCAATCACCTTAACAGTTTATTACACATATTATGTATTAGAACAACGGAGGTGAAAAAGATGAACTTCGACATAGAGGATTTAAGCACTCCTACTACCTGCTACTTTAACGGTACCATTAAGGTTTTTTCATTTTTGTGGCGAGGAAGATGCCTAGAGCCCCAGGAGAATATAAGGATAAGGCTTTTTAAAGAAGGTGAAAGCTGCGCTGTAAGAGAGGGAAGAACCAATTGTCAAGGGGAAATAGTATTTGAGGGGCTGGAAAAAGGTATCTACAACGTAAAAGCTGATGTAAATCAACAGAGATTTCTTCCTCCAATTTACAAACCAAGTTCTAGAGTAAGAACTTGGAACCTGGAAATATATTTCAGGAGGTAGGTGTTG
>NZ_CCXI01000014.1 GCF_000820705.1 Clostridium polynesiense
CCCCTCATCACTGTAATCCACGGAGAGATGAAATAATAGATGATAATCTGCTAATAATTATTCTTTTACTATTCTTATGCGGTTGTTGGTGTTAAAATATTATAGGAAGGTCTTCCCTTCCTATAATATTTTTTTTATAAAGGAGAGGAATAAATGCATAATTTAGAACTTAAGGTACTTAGGATCCATGAAAATGCTGTGATACCTAATTATGCTCATCCGGGAGATGCTGGATTAGATTTATATTCTGTAGAAGAAGTGATTATAAAACCTGGTAAGAGTGCTTTGATTTCCACGGGAATTAAAATAGAACTGCCTCCCAATACCGAGGCTCAGGTAAGACCAAGAAGTGGCTTGGCTCTTAAATATTCTTTAACAGTATTAAATACCCCTGGTACCATTGATGAAGGATATAGAGGAGAGATAAAAGTTATATTGATAAATCATGGTATAGAGAATTTTAAGGTGGAAAAAGGTATGAAAATAGCTCAGATGGTTGTAGCACCTGTTTATCCGGTTAAAGTGACTGAGGTACAGGATATATCTGAGACTATGAGAAGTGAAAAGGGATTTGGCTCATCAGGTCTTAAATAATAATTTACATATTTTATAGTTTGGTTTATGGAGGAAACATATTGAATACAGAAAAGGGCAAAATTATAGACAAGGGTTTTTACAATAAATTATTTTTAATTGCTGTTCCTATAGTGATTCAAAATTTCATAGCATCAGCATTAAACACAGTAGATACCGTAATGATAGGTGCGGTAGGTGAAGTAGAAATTGCCTCTGTAGGTATTGCTAATCAGTTTTTCTTTTTGTTTACCATAATTTTATTTGGAATAACCAGCGGTTGTGCAGTGTTTATTTCACAATTCTGGGGTAAAAAAGACATAAAGAATATTAAAAGGGTATTAGGATTGCAGCTGATCATTTCCGTTTTCATAGCCTTGGTATTTACCTTGGCTGCAGTTATTTTTCCACAAGGCATTATTTCTATTTTTAATAAAGACGGAAATGTGGTAACCAGCGGGTCACAATACATTGTCATAGTAGCTTTCAGCTATGCTTTTACAGCTGTAACCTTCAGCTATGCTGCCTCCTTAAGAGGTATAGAAAATTCTAAAATACCTATGCTGGTAAGTGCCTTTGCACTTATATGCAATACCTTTCTTAACTGGGTATTCATTTTCGGAAACTTAGGTTCTCCTGCTATGGGAGTTCAGGGAGCTGCATTAGCTACATTAATAGCTAGAATTCTGGAAGCAGTTTTGATGATTTATTATGTGTATCATATAAGATCGCCTTTAGCTGCTAAATTTAAAGAATTAATAGACTTAACTTCAGAATTCTCCTTGAAAATACTGAAAAAAGGATTGCCTGTACTTTTGAATGAAAGCTGTTGGGGACTGGGAATAGTTATGTACAATATAGTATATGGAAGGATAGGAGCTCAGGCAACCGCTGCTATGCAGATCAACAATACTATAACTAACCTTTTTATGGTGGTCATATTTGGTGTATCTAACGCCTGCATGGTAATTATAGGGAACAGAGTAGGAGCTCAGGAGTACGAGTCTGCAAGAAGCTACAGCAGAAAGTTTATTAAGCTGTCTATAGTTATCGGAGTACTTATAGCAGCAGGTATATCTCTGTTTGCACCTTTTATATTATCATTTTTTAATATATCTCAGTTAGTATATGATTATACACGAAATATTTTATATATAACAGCAGCAGTGATGTGCTTTAGAACCTTTAATCTGGTAATGATAGTAGGTATATTAAGAGGCGGAGGAGACACTAAGGCTGCCTTTTACATAGAAGCCTCTACAATGTGGTTTATAGGGGTACCGCTTTCTATGATAGCTGCTTTTATATTGGGAATGCCGGTATATGCTGTGGCTGCCCTGTCAATGCTTGAGGAAATAGCTAAGGCGATATTGGGATATTATAGGTTTAGATCGGGTAAATGGATTAACAATTTAGTTCATAATATGTAGAGGTATTAAGTTTCATTATTCTTGTAAAGATAGAATACCAAATTTAAACTGTTTTTGTGAGTATAATTTAAGTAAGGAGTTATTATGAGAATTACACAAGAGTTGGATTACGCTTTAAGGGTTATCGCATTTCTATCTAGTACTGAAGAAAATAAGGTAGAAGCTAGAAAGATTTCCTATGAAGAAAAAATTCCTTTGAGATTTTTATTAAAGCTTTTAGGTAAGCTGGCAGCCTCCAACATTGTTAAATCCTTTAGAGGAGCTAATGGCGGATATTCACTTAACATGCTTCCGGAAGAAATAACCTTAAAGAAGGTTTATGAAGCTATAGAAGGAGAAATATATATAAATAAATGCATGGAGGATCCTCATTCCTGCAACTTGGGAAAAGCGGAGCAGTGTAAGGTTCATAAAGCTTTATACAGAGTTCAGAGGGTTTTAATACAGGAGCTGGAGTCAATTAATTTTAAAGATATATTAGAGGATAGAATTTAGTTAATATAAGTAATTAGAGGATTAATCTTATCTTTCAGCAGATAAGCTTTACCTTAAAAAATTTTGTTTTATATTTTATAAAATGCAAAAACAACAACTTTGAGTTGTTGTTTTTTTATGCTCTATATGAAGCCATCCCGTTAAGGATTATATTTGGTTACACCCCTATGGAACTTCTTTTAAACTCCATAGGAGTACTTCCTGTTAACTTTTTAAAGGTCATATTATAATAGTTTTGATTATTGAAGCCTACATTTAATGCTACATCCAGTATAGACATATCTCTTTTAACAAGCAGTTCTTTACTCTTATCTATTCTTATTTCATTTAAAAACTGAGATATGGTTTTATTTACTTCTTTTTTAAATAGGCTGCAGAAATAACATTTGTTAATCTTAACATGTTTAGATATATCATCTAAGGTAATAGGATTTTGGTAGTTATCATACATGAAATCTATTCCTTTTTTTACATACAGACAGTATGCTGTATTCCTTGATGAAAGGTGAGAATCTACTATTTCGCAGCTTTTAGCAATACCATGAAGCAGCATTATTAGATTAGGTATGTACTTTTTAGGCTTATAAGGAATTACAGAGTCAGACACCTCTTCTTCGTGGTATGGACCTATAATATAAATTCCCTGATCCAGTATTTTAGGACAGGAGGGAATTCCGGTAAAACATATATTATCTTCTACATATATTGTTTCAAAGGAAGAGGTTACTGTATTATTTATAAATTTAGTTATAAGACCTTTATATATTTTATATTCCTCTATAAGGCATTCATATTCATCGCTGTAGCCGTAAGCTGCAATAGGGTGGTGATTAGAAGCATAAAACTTAATAGGAATGCTAGTGCAGTGATAAAAGCCTTCTACAGTTTCCTGAGTCTGCTTTTGATTTAAGTATAGCTCTTCATACAAATAAAATCCCTCCATATTTAGCAATAAAGCATATTAGATATATAGATATTTAATTAACAAGTATAAAAATGTACAAATATAATTATAAAAAAATAAATATAGTTAAGATTTATATTTCTATAGCTGATAAAATACTAAATGATAATAAAAATCAATACCAATTAGATTTAAATTATATCAGTGTCAAAGAATTAAGTCAAAGCTGAATTATGTGGATTGTTATGAGGAGATAAGGGTTTATAAATACTAATGAGGAGTTTGGGGGATAAGATGAAAAAGAGACATTTAATTTATATGCTGATTATATTCAGTATGATTTCCTTATTTATAGGTATAAAGGATATATATCCTTGGGAATTATTTAGGCTTAACGAAGCTAGTGTACAGGTAATGCTCATAAGCAGAATACCTAGGCTAATAAGCATTATTGTTGTAGGAATGGGCATGAGTATAAGCGGTCTTATAATGCAGTCTGTAAGCAGAAATAAATTTGTGTCTCCAACTACTGCAGCTACTACAGATTGGGCAAGGCTGGGAATCTTGACATCAATGATGCTTTTTGGATCGGCTACTTATTTTCAAAAAATGATAATAGCATTCATATTTGCTTTAGCAGGAACCTTAATATTTATGAAGCTTCTGAACAAGATTAAATATAAAAATGCAGTGTTTATTCCACTTATGGGTATAATGCTTGGAAATATAATAAGCTCTTTAACTACTTTTTTTGCTTATAAGAATAATCTGGTCCAGAACATATCTTCATGGCTTCAAGGTGATTTTTCCTTAATTATTAAGGGGAGATATGAACTTTTATATTTGGGAATTCCTATGGTTTTTATCGCTTATATTTATGGAAATAAATTTACCATTGCCGGTATGGGGGAAGGCTTTTCTGTAAATCTAGGATTGAATTACAACAGAGTAGTGACAATGGGGCTTGTAATTGTATCGCTGATTACTTCAATAACGGTACTTACAGTTGGGTCCATCCCATTCCTAGGTCTGATTATTCCAAACATAGTTTCATTATATAATGGAGATAACCTTAAAGAAAATATACCTCATACTGCACTTTTGGGGGCTGTTTTTGTCTTAATATGCGATATATTAAGCAGGGTTATTATATACCCTTATGAGTTAAGCATAGGGGTAGTTGTAGGAGTTATCGGAAGCGGAATATTTTTATATCTGCTATTAAGGAGAAAAGAGTATGCAGTATGATGGTGTTAACATGATTAAGTCAAGCTTTAAGGATAAACTTTTTGTAAAAAAAAGAGTATTAAAGGATTATATATCGGATTCTAATAAAAGGACCTTGATTTTATTGGCAGCGATTTCTTTTGTGGTGGTGCTTACCTTCATTTTCATTGGATTAACAAAAAAGAACTTTGATTTTAACTTTCCAAGACGGGTAAAGAAAATTGCTGCAATGATTTTAACAGGAGGCTCTATAGCTTTTTCTTCCGTGGTATTTCAGACCATAACTAATAACAGGATTTTGACTCCAAGCGTATTAGGTTTAGATTCCCTTTATATGTTTATTCAAACTCTGGTAGTATACCTTTTTGGCTCCTCCAGTTACATGGTAATGAATAAGAATATAAATTTCCTTATAAACCTTGCTTTAATGATAGGATTTTCAGCGGTGCTATACAGGCTTATGTTTAAAAGAGAAGGACAGAATATATACTTTTTACTTCTTATCGGAATGATATTTGGAAGCTTTTTTGGAAGTTTATCCTCTTTCATGCAGATGCTTATAGATCCTAATGAGTTTTTAATAGTTCAGGACAAGATGTTTGCAAGCTTTAGTAATGTGAATACAGGAATACTTGCTTTAAGCGCTTTTGCAATAACTGTTATATTCTTAATTGCCTATAGAGATATTAAATTTCTGGACGTTATGTCTTTAGGCAGGAACAACGCAATTAATCTGGGGATTGATTACAATAGACTTGTTAAAAAGTATCTTTTACTAACTGCTGTATTAATATCTGTTTCCACAGCTTTAGTTGGGCCAATAACCTTTCTGGGAATTTTAGTGGTTAACCTTGCTAAGGAGGTTATGAAGACATATAAACACTTATACTGGTTTGCTGCAGCGATTTTTATAAGCATCATATCTTTAGTGGGAGGTCAGCTAATGGTGGAGAGAGTATTTGACTTCGGCACAAATTTAAGCGTGGTTATTAATTTTATAGGAGGAAGTTATTTCATATATCTTATTTTAAAGGAGAGCAGCAGATGATAAAGGTTAGAAATTTAAAAAAATACTATGGAGATAAGAATGTAGTAAATAATGTTTCTATAAATTTAGAAAAAGGCAGGCTGATTTCTTTTATAGGAGCTAATGGTGCTGGAAAAAGTACTGTGCTTTCCATGGTAAGCAGGCTTATAAGCAAGGATTCCGGTGAAATTATAATTGAAGGCAGAGAGCTTTCTCAATGGGATAATAGTGAGCTGTCAAAAAAGCTTTCAATACTTCCCCAGGCAAACTATATGAATATCAGGTTAAAGGTAAGAGAGCTTGTCAGTTTTGGTAGGTTTCCCTATTCTCAAGGAAGACTCACTAAAGAAGATAATAGAATAATCGATGAGGCTTTAAATTATATGGGACTTAAGGAATATGAAAACAGATATATTGATGAGCTCAGCGGTGGAGAAAGACAGATGAGCTTTATAGCTATGACTATAGCTCAAGATACAGAGTATATATTCCTAGACGAGCCTCTTAATAATTTAGATATGAAGCATTCTTCTGAAATAATGAAGATACTGAGAAGGCTTGTAGATGAGCTAAAGAAAACAGTTATTATAGTAATCCATGATATTAATTTTGCCTCCTGCTATTCTGATTATATAGTAGCATTAAAAAAAGGAGAGGTTATAAAAGAAGGAGGCACTGATGAAATTATAGATAAAAATGTTCTTAAGGAAATTTATGATTTAGATATACATATAGAGTCTGTAAAGGGTAAAAAAATATGCAACTATTTTCAATAGGAGCAAATAAATATAAAAGATAAAGAGGTGCACATATATGAAGGAAATTATCTTATCAATAGTATCGGCAGTTGTAGCAGGAACTCTGGCAGTGGGCTGTGTTAGTACGGGAAAAGGAGATGCCTCAGACAAAAGTGCAAAAGGGGAAGTAACAGAATATAAAACTGTGTCAGTAAAACATAAATTCGGTGAAGTGAATATTTCAAAGAAGCCGGAAACTGTAGCAGTTTTTGATTTAGGAGCATTAGATACCTTAGACGCATTAGGGGTGGAAGTGTCAGGGATCCCGCAAAATAACCTTCCTGATTATCTGAACAAATATTCAGATAAGAAATATGTTAACATAGGAGGTTTGAAGGAGCCCGATTTAGAGGCTATAAGCGAGCTTAACCCTGATTTAATCATCATATCAGGAAGACAAGCTGACTTTTATAAAGATTTAAGTTCAATTGCTCCAACTATATATATTGCTATAGATAATAAAAACTATATTAAGTCCTTTAAGGATAATACAGCCATTCTTGGAGATATTTTTGATGTGGAGGACAAAGCGGCTGAAAAGATTAATGTTTTAGATAAGAGAACAGCAGAAATAAAATCTCAGACGGAAGATAAAGTGAAGGAGAAAAAATCTCTTACTATACTGGCAAATGATGGAAATATAAGTGCGTATGGACCAGGCTCAAGGTTTGCTTTGATTGATGAACTGGGTTTTAAAGCGGTGGATGATACCTTAGAGGATTCTACTCACGGACAGAAAATTAACTATGAATATATAAATGAGAAAAATCCTGATTATATTTTTGTTATAGATAGAAGTGCTGCAGTAGGAACAAAAGGGGCAAGCTCTGCATCTAAATCTTTGGAAAACGATCTGGTTAAGAAAACAAGTGCTTATAAGAACGGAAAAATGATTTACTTAGAGCCAAGCTACTGGTACTTATCCGGAGGAGGATTAACCTCCTTTGGTAAAATGATTGAAGAAGTAGCAGCAGCATTAAAATAATAAATTATTATTAAAAGAGCAGTAATATTTAAAAATATTGCTGCTCTTTTATTTTAAAAGGAATTGTCTCTTTTAAGAAAATACTATTTATCCATTATCTGCGGCAAAGTATCTTCATAGTTAAAATAAGTTTACAAATACTTAAAAAAATAAGCTTATATAATTATCATTATAAAATCATTCCAGGAGTATATTTTATAATAAGCATGAGTTTGGTGATTTAAATGAGTTTATACAGTAGTGACAAAACTGCTTCTTTAGAGAGTGTGTTTCAAAAGTGTGATGATATTTATGGTGAGAATATATTTTTAAGGAAAATTTATAAAGAAGACGCAGAAGATATATTAGAATTATATTCAGGGGAGCATATAGCCTTATATGAAAGAGCTCCTCAAATGAAGGTTTTAGAAGATGCACAGATTTTTATAGAAGAAATCAATAACCATTTTAGATATAAAAAAAGGATAGATTGGGCTGTTGTATGCAGTAACTCAAATAAATTGGTAGGGCTTATAGGTATTCATTCAATAGATGTTAAAAGCCTTACTGCAGAAGTAGGATATCTTATTAATATAAGATATACAAATAAAGGAATTACCACTGAAGCATTAAAGCATTTGGCAGGTTATATATTTAAGAATACCCCAATATATGCTTTAAATGCATGGGTACATAAGAAAAATACAGCTTCAATAAAAGTGTGCTGTAAGGCTGGATTTAAATTGGATAACACTTATGATTTAAAGGATTTGAAGGACTTATTATTATTATCCCTAATCAATCCTAAATATTATATTTAAGAGGAGGAATTTATGAAGTTTATAACATTTTTTCATATGATTAGAGATGCTGTAATTTTTGCAGAAAAATTAAAAGTGCGAAGTATAAGCTGTAGAATTAAACTCAATAATATAATTGAAATAGAAGACTTAGTTTACGATTTTCTGCTTATTATAGAGGAAGATAAGTACTTTAAGGCTGTTTTCACAGAAGAAATACCGGAGGATTTTAAGAAAGAGTATATTTTTTCCCTTTATTCAGAAAAGAACACTGAGAATTTAATTTCAGATATAAGCAGTATTTTAGATTTTAAAAGCGGCAGGGAGAATATTGCTGTAATTCCTGCAGAACCTGAAGAGTATTACAATTTAATTGGAGGGTATATTAAGGATAATACCCTATATAATTATAATGAAGAACTTAGCTGCAGATATTTAATAGGTGAGCTGAAAAATACTTTCACAAATAACGTTATTCATTTTTCATTGAATGATTTATGCAGGGGATCGGAGGATATTTTATTAAAGATAAAAAAATCACCAGAGGAAATTCAAGTATTTGATGGAAACAGCAATAATGATATAAGGATTATTGCTGAAGCAATAAAAAACAGCAGCATTCCTTACTATATTATTTCCGGTTCTTCATTTTTAACCTGTTTATATTATTTATACAATAAGTCCTTTATAGAAAAGGAAAACAGTGAAGGTTTAGATAAAATGCTTATTTTATCCAGCAGTAAATCTTTAAATTATATAGATAAACTAAATGATTTTATTAAAAGCAGTAAAGCAGAATTTTATAACCTTAATATATACAGCCTGATAATAAACCCTGAGGAGGAGCAGAGGAGGGCTTATAATTATCTTGTATATAATAATAAAACTAAGTTTATTGGTGTAACCACTGCAGCAAGCAAAGAGGATATAGTAAATTAGAGGATTTCTCTTCAGCAATGAATATAAAAATGGATTTGCTGGATAAAAAGATACACCTTTCATTGGCTAAGGCTTCAAAGAGGTTGTTAGATAGTGATTTAAATATTGGATGTATATTATGCAGCAGCTATAAAACAGCCCTTGCTCTTTTAAAGGAGCTAGATGTCTGCAGAATTGAGTATTGTGGTGAAATAAATAAATCTTATCACATAATTAAATGGCAATACTTTAATGAAAATAAATATTTATTAGTAAAGTATTGTAAGTTATCTAAAGAAATCCCTTTGCAGGAAGTTTATAAAAAATTAAAAGAATGTTATTGATTTATTAATAATTTATATTAATTAATATAGAATATTGTAATTATTTCAAAAATGAATTATAATTTTAATATAACAAATATTGTTATCTGACGAGGTGATTTAAAATGTATAAAGAGTTTACTGAACTATTAGAAAAAAGGCAATCAATAAGGAAATTTTCTCAAGATAAAGTTAGTGAAGAATTAGTAGAAAAAATATTAAAGGTGGTTAGACTTGCACCTACTGCAGGAAATTTAGAAGATTTTAAAATTACTGTAATTAAATCAAGAGAAATAAGAGGAGCTCTTCAGGAGGTTACCTTTGTAGATGATGCTCCTGTGGTTATGGTATTCAGCGCACTTCCTCAAGCGTCAAAGAAGTTTTATGGTGAAAGAGGTGAAAAACTCTACAGCATTCAGGACGCGACTATAGCATGTACTTATGCAATGCTGGCTGTGGAAAGTTTAGGTCTTGTTACTACCTGGGTAGGAAATTTTGATGAAAATGAAGTTAAATCTATAATAGGTGCTGAAGAAGGCGAGGTACCTGTAGCAATACTCCCTATAGGGTATGCTCCTGAGAATCTAGTAGCTGAGCCTAAAGAACTAAAAGAAAAAGAAATTAAATATATTTAGAAGTTATTAAACAGCATCTATCCTTAAAGCTTCTTTAAGCTTTAGATAGATGCTTTTTTAAGGAGGAAGTCATGATAATAGGCACATTAAAAATACATTTAATGGTTCCATGGTCTCATAGCCTTAAAGAAAAAAGAATGGTGGTAAAAAGCATAATAGATAAGATAAGGCATAAATTTAATGTTTCAATAGCTGAAGTAGAGGATCAGGATCTCCATCAGAGTATAATTTTAGGAGTCTGCTGTGTTACAAACGAAAGTTCCCATGCTAACAGCGTTCTGCAGAAGGTTATAGATTATATTAACAATAACTGTGAAGCAGAAATAATAGATACATTGATGGAAATACTATGATATTAGGCAGTTGAATGGTATATCCTATTCAACTGCCTAATATATTAAATCTGACTATAAAATTCCAAATATTCTTCTGCCTTAGAATAAAGAGGAGCTTCCATCTTATTTATTATATTGCTTCTGAACTGGTTATTGTTACTTAAGTAATATATAAATTCTGAAATCTCATTAGCATTAGAAAGGCTGCAGGTTACAGCACAGTTATTTAAAATCTCTTTAACTGAAGGATTATCCAGACAGATTATAGGAGTTTTACAGAGGGCAGCCTCACTTAAGGAAAGAGGATAACCGTCATATTCAGAAAAACTTACCACACATTTAGCCCTATTATAGAAATATACAGTATCCTCCTTAGGGATAAGGCCTGTAAAAATAACCCTGTCTTTTACATCTAACTTTTCTGATAAGTTTTGAAGCTCTCTGTAGTATTCCTCTTTTTTGCCGGTTATGTCTCCTGTTATAACGAGTTTTAAATCTCTGCATCTGCTGCTTACAATTTTAAAAAGGCCAATTAGTCTTTCTATATTTTTACTAGTGTGTATATTACCGCAGTAATAAATAAATTCATTTTTAATGTGGTACTTGTCATATATATAGTTTTTACACTGACTAAAGGATAGAGGTTTATAAATATTAGATATAACAGGATATATAACATGGATTTTATTTTCATTAATATTAAATAGTCTCATTAGCTCATCTTTAATAAATCCTGATACAGCGATGATTTTATCAGCTTTTTCAATAGATTCAGGAAATACCTCTAGAAACTTGCTGTAGTATTTCGAATCAACCTTTGCTTTGTTTTCAACGGGATATAAAGAATGTACGGTAATTACATAAGAGCAGCACTTGTTCTTAGGTAAACTGAACCCATTGTTTAATGAATGATATACCTCTATGCCGTTTTCATAAAGATATCTTTCCAAGATATCATAATTATTTTTCTGCCTTTGAAGCTCAATATTTGCAGGAATGCACCAAGAGCTTTTATCCAATAGTTTCTTATAATTATCATTTTCAAAAATAACGTGCATGCTGTGGGGATGTTCTGAAAAGGTCAGATCTTTAATAAGCTCTTCACTGTAGGAGCTTATAAAAGTTCCGGGAAGATTTAAGGCAGCATAACCATCTATACAGATATTCATCTTTCTACCTCCTACATACATTCTTCTTCAGGGTCAAATCTCTTATAAGCAGAGGATTCTTCATACTCAGCGGCATAATTTTCCTTATCTCTTGAATTGTTATGGGGAGTTTTTTGAAAATTTACTGCAGCCGTGCAGAACAAGGTACAGTATATGGTATATTCGTTAATAAAATAAGGATATATATCTATAAGATATACTTTCACGGATTCCACATCACCCTTTAAAGGCGGAAGCTTAATTAAAAGGGTATAGGGATATGAAAATTCTGTTTTCAGCACTTTATTTTCTGAAGTTGAGTAAGTGATGGAAAAGAACTTCTCTCCCTCAAGGAACATTAACCTTTCATTGGAAATGGTTACTTCCCTATGGCCGTTTATCAATAATGAAACATTGAGTTCATTTATCTGCATCATTGGATAATCCGTCTTATCAAGAAAATATATTCCTTTTCTGTAAAATGCTCTGCATAGTGAAATTTAACATTTGACAGCTCATCTTTTGTTGATAACCCTGTTACGATGACATTATTCCTATCCATAAATAACCTCTATATAAATTAGTATATTACTAATTTATATGCATGGCTGAGCTGAATTTTACTTCATAACTCAAGATATATTGAAATTAATTTTATTCTATAAAATAAGGGCATATTTTAGGTCGATATATATACAATCTTGTAACATAAAGAATCCTCAGGAATATAATACATTAGAAATAAAAATTAAATTAACTTATAGGAGGAGTAAAAATTGGTATACGATTATAAGTTTAAACCCTGCGGAAAAGTAAAAGCCGAAACTCTGCCTTTTAGCCCTGGTAAGAATATAAATCCTAATGGTACTGATGGACCCTTAACTGCAAAGGTTCCGGTAGTTCTTGCAGAAAAAGAAGTTCAAATAGACGTAGAAGCATGTATAGATATAAAAGACGATTTCTTTGAAATTAAAAGGGTTAAAAAGAATGTTTTTCTTACACAGTGCAAGCTTCTTCCTAATGCCGGCCAAAAAGACTGCGATGGAAGATTGATTTCCGGTAAACTATTTATTAAGGGGTTTGTAGAAAAGAATATAGAATATGCTACTATTGAAGAATGTGAATATGCTGATGTTAAAAATGGTTTAATTAAGCATGCCACCGCAAAGGTTCCATTCCAAACAGTAACAGAGGTATTCTTTGATAAACCTCCGGTTTTTAAATTCAGATCACGAGTTAAGGAATTTGATTATTTCACTAAGGACTGTCATAAGAAGGAAGAGTGTGACGAGACATTAGGAAAGCTTTTATGTGAAACTGGCTTTGAAGAAGAAGTGTTCTATTTAGAGAGACCGTTCTGTGAACTGGAAGGGGCCAGAATAATTGAGCTTGATACAGTAAAAGAAGATGTTTATTATCATGCTGACCAAGGACCATCACCATATGAAGATAAAGAAAAATGTTATGAAGATAAAGAAAAAGATTATGAAAATAAATTTGGAAGATTAATAGAAAAAATGGTTGTATACCTTAGAATTAAAGTTCTTCAAGATCAACAGGTTAATATTAGATAATATCATTATCTAATAAGTATTAAAAAATCAGATAAAGGTAACTATAAAATAACACAAGGATTTGTAGGGCTAAATCCTTGTGTTTATATTTGCTTATGCCGTTATATTAATTTTCAAGCTTAAAATCTTCATTTGTAAGTTTAAAGCTGTCTTTAATCCCAGACGTTACGTATACTTTTTTATCCTTAGTCACAAATACAGCATCTACATCAGAGAGGGTTTCTATAAATTTCATTCCGCCTTCAAGACCTTTGGAAAAAACAGAGGTGGAAAGGGCATCTCCGTCAATTGACTTATCGCTGATTATAGAAATTCCTGCGATTTCATTTTCATAGGGGTAGCCTGTAAATGGATTAAGTATATGGTGGTATTTTTTTTCGTCTTTTTCCAGAAATCTTTCATAAATTCCAGAGGTAACAACGGATTTATTTTCTACAGGAACATAACCTACAATTTTGCCTCGGGAGTCAAAGGGGTTTTGAATTCCAATCTTCCATGGTCTGCCTTCAGGGTTATTACCTAGGGCATATATATTACCGCCCAAATCTACTAAGGCATTTTTTACTCCGTTATCCTTTAATATTTGGGAAATTACATCTGCAGTATAGCCTTTAGCTATTCCACCTAAATCTATTTTCATTCCAGACTTTTTTAAGTAAACTGTTTTTGCGCTTTCATTGATTTCTAAATCTTTATAGCCAATAAGAGGAATCGTAGATTTTATTTCCTCCGAAGAAGGAACCTTAGCTTCAGGGAGTCCTATGCTCCAAAGCTTTACCAAAGGACCTATAGTTATATCGAAGGAGCCTTCTGTAAGCCTGGAGTATTCTATACCCTTTTTTATATTTATAAAGGCATCTTCGGAAACCTTAACCGGTGCCTTACCTGCAGAATCATTCACCTTATCTATTTCAGTTCCTTCTTTATTAATGCTTAATTCGCTCTCAATTTGCCTAACCCTGTCAAAGGCTTTTTCTAAAATAGAATCATCCTTCTTGTCGTATAGGCTAATGGATACAACAGTACCCATGAAAAATTCAGTTTTTGTTAAAGGCTCACTGGGGACTTCCTTTTCAGTTTTAGGGGGTTTGGAGCATCCGTTAAGCACAGAAATAACAGCAAGGGGTAAAAAAGTTGCGGCGAAAAGCTTTTTAAATTTAGTCATAAGTAATCCTCCTATAATAGAATACTTCTTTAGTATATAGAAATTTTACTATTAATAAAAGACTTTAGGAATACCTAAAGTCTTTTATTATATTAAATATTATTTTTTAACATCTGGTTGAGCTAATTGTAAAACGGAAGTATCGCCTTTAGCTGCTTTTTCAGTGATAAGCTTTGAAGCTAACTCTTTAAAGTGCTCCCAAGAATGAGTTGCTCCAGTTACCTTATCAACCTTAGCGGGATCCTGCTTTTCAACTAATGCTTTTCCTAAAGCTGGACCATACTCTGCTGGGCTTGTTCCTGATTTTTCTTTCATAGCTTTATTGTAAGCTTCATCTTTAGACTTAAGGTTTCCTTCTTTATTTACATAATCATAAGTAGCAGAAGCTATTTTTCCGCCTTTTACTTCCATTTCAACGAAAGCCTTCCAGCCTCTTGTATCTTCTTTATCAAATTCAGCTTTGTATTTTCCGTCCTTTAATGCAACTTCTTTCTTTACGTCAGGCTGAGCTAATTTTAAAGTAGATGTATCGCCTTTTTAATTTTTCTTCTATAAGCTTTTGAGCCTGCTCTTTAAACTGCTCCCAAGAATGTGTTGCACCGGTTACTTTGTCAACCTTAGCTGGATCCTGCTTGTCTACTAAAGCTTTTCCTAAAGCTGGACCATATTCTGCTGGACTTGTTTTTGATTTTTCTTTCATTGCTTTGTTATAGCCTTCGTCTTTAGATTTAAGTTTTCCCTCTTTATTTACATAGTCATAGTTTGCGGAAACTATTTTGCCGCCTTTTACTTCGATTTCAGTGAAAGCTTTCCAGCCTCTTGTATCTTCTTTGTCATACTCAGCTTTGTACTTACCGTCTTTGAAATCAGATTTATTTCCGCAGCCTGCTAACATTGTTAAAGATAAAACAGTTGCAGCTATTAAACTAATTATACGATTTCTTTTCATTATGAAATCCCCCTTACTAAAAATAGAAATTATGTAATACCTATTTATGGGATATTACAATACAAATTATACAATGACGTCACAGATTTATGATATTCAAATTGCTAATATAATATTAGTAAAACTTATAACTGGAGTGATTTCTTTTGTATAATTAATAACTTAACAAATAGGAATTTACAGCCTTCATCACTAATATCATATAAAGAAAATAAAAGAAAGAGCATATGTAAATAAATGTAGACATAAATACTATTTAAATATAAAATTTAATATGGTAGTTATAGATAATCATAAATTATAAAAGTCATGTTTTGAGGAGTGATTAAATGAATAATAGTAAGCACATTGTAATTTTAGGTGCAGGATATGCCGGTATTCATGCAGCTAAAATGCTTGCAAAAAAATATAAGAAAAACGACGACATACAGATAACTCTTATCGATAAGAATCCCTTCCATACTTTAATGACAGAGCTGCATGAGGTGGCTGGGGGAAGAGTTCATCCTGAATCTGTTCAGGTAGAGCTTTCAAAGATATTTCATAGAACAAAAGTTAATCTGGTAATAGATTATATTACTAATGTAGATACAGAAGCCCAAACTGTAACTACAAAAAATGATAAATTCAGCTATGATTATCTTTTAATCGGAACAGGATCAGAACCGGCATTCTTTGGAGTTCCGGGAGTAAAAGAACACGGATTTACACTATGGTCCTTTGAAGATGCACTTAAAATAAGGAAGCATATCCAAAATACCTTTGAAAAAGCTTCCAGGGAAAGAGACCAAAGACTGAGAAGAGAAATGCTTACCTTTGTAGTTGCCGGCTCCGGATTTACAGGTATAGAGATGGCAGGGGAGCTTCTTGAGTGGAAGACAAAGCTTGCAAAAGAGTATGGAATAGATATAAATGAAGTTAAATTATATGTGGTAGAAGCCCTAGGAACAATCCTTAATATGCTTGATAGAAAGCAGGCGGACAAAGCTGAAAGATACATGATTAAGCATGGAGTTGAGGTTCTTAAAAACTCTCCGATCGTAGAAGTTACTCCTTCAAAAATCGTACTTAAAGATGGAAGTGAAATTTCAACTCAAACTTTAATTTGGACATGTGGTATACAAGCTAATGCTCAGGTAGCACAATACGGATTAGACAGAGCTAGAGCAGGTAGACTTCAAACCAATACTCATATGCAGGTAGTAGGTAAAGAAAATGTATATGCTATAGGTGATATAGCCTACTTTGAGGAAGAGCCTGGAAAAGGAACTCCTCAAATAGTTGAAGCAGCGGAGCAGACAGCAGCAACTGCAGCTAAAAACATAATCGCTGATATAGAAAAATCCTCCAAGGTGGAGTTTAAATCCAATTATCACGGCTTCATGGTTTCAGTGGGAGGAAGATATGGAGTTGCTAATTTAGCAGGAATAAAATTATCAGGCTTCTTTGCATTAGTTATGAAGCATCTTATTAATATGTATTATTTATTTGGAGTAAATGGAGTTCATGCGGTTTATAATTATCTTCAGCACGAATTCTTTACTATAGAAGATAAGAGATCCATCATGAGAGGACATTTATCTTCAAAGTCTAATAGATTATGGCTTGTGCCTTTAAGATTATATATAGGTGTTCTGTGGTTATTAGAAGGACTTAAAAAGTTCGTTGGGGAAGAAACCTGGGAGGCTGCTTCAGGACTGAATAAATTAAAAGCAGGTATGGGCAGTGACAGCTGGTTAAAGAGCGGAAATGTAAAAATGCCTTTTGAATGGCTTCAGGTTAATGGAACTTCAGGAGCTTCTGCAGCTGCTGATGCTGCTTCAGGAGCATCACAGGCAGCAGGTGCTGCAAACTGGCCAACTCCTATAATAGAAAAAATGCCAAAGTTCTATGAATTTATTATGAAAATAATGATACCAAATGCAGAAGTTGCTGTATGGTTCCAAAGAATGGTGGTATTTATGGAAATCTGCATTGGATTAGCCCTTATAGCAGGATTATTCACCTTCCTTGCCAGTGCTGCATCTGCATTCTTAGTAGTTAACTTTGTACTGTCTGCTATGGCCGGATGGGAAATATTATGGTACTTCTTTGGATCAATAGCTCTTATGGGAGGAGCAGGAAGAACCTTTGGACTTGATTATTTTGTAATACCATGGATAAGTAAAATGGTGGGAAATTGGTGGTACGGTGACAAGGTAGCTGTATATAAGCAAAAATAAGATAGAATAAACTAGACTTATGGAAAATTTTTCAGTATGCTAATAGTAAGGTTTCAAAAAAAACAAAGGTGGAAACTAACTATATGAAGAAAATGGATATAATTATTATTGCAGTGTTGCTTGCTGTTTCTTTTCTGCCTGAGATAATATTCGGCATTCAGGGAAAAAAGAATTTTAATAATACTTACGCAGAAATAACCATAAGTGGGAAGCATTATAAGACTGTCCCTCTCTCTTCAAACAAGGGAGAGGACAGTTTTCTCATTAAGAATAAGTATGGAGAAAATAAGATAGTGGTAAGAGACTCTTCTATAGCCATCATAGAAGCGGATTGCCCTGATAAAGTCTGCATACAGCCTGGCTTCATAAGCAAGCCTGGAGAATCTTTAGTTTGTCTTCCTCATAAACTTATGATAGAGATTAAAGGTGCCGCTGAAGATGAAGAACAGTTAGATAAAGTATCACACTGAGGTGATTGTTAATGAAAAAAACATCAAAGATGGTATATTTAGCATTATTAGTTGCACAAGCGCTGGTACTTCATATTTTTGAATCCATGATACCGGTACCCTTTATAACTCCCGGAGCTAAATTAGGCTTGTCTAATCTTGTAACGGTAATAGCACTTTATACTTTAGACGATTATAAGGATGCATTTTTGGTTATTCTTATGAGAATTACTTTAGCTACTATGTTTGGAGGAAATCTTTCAAGCTTTATGTATAGTATTGGGGGGGGAGTTCTAAGCTTTGCGGCTATGGTAATTACCAAAGAATTATTTAAAGATAAAGTCAGTATTATAGGAGTAAGCTCTTCTGGTGCAGTTTTTCATAACGTAGGTCAGCTTTTGGTAGCTGCAGCTATAGTTAGAAATTTAGGGATTACTGTTTATCTTCCTGTATTATCTATAGCTGGTATAGGAACGGGAATATTTATTGGCGTTTCAGCTAATTATTTAACTAAACATCTTAAAAAAATACCTTATTTTAAGAAAATTAAACAATAGAGGTTGATGCAATGGATAAAATGTGGCTTCAATATCCTAAATTAAAAAAAGAGATGGAAGCTGTGCTACAATTAATGAAAGAAAGCACTAGGTGTAAGGATAAAAAAATTGAAAGCTCAATTTTGGATTTGATTAATTCAGGAGGGAAAATGCTAAGACCGGCATTTACCCTTATATCCTCCCATTTCGGTGAATATAACGAAGAAAGAGCAAGAGCATTGGCTGCGGTAATGGAAATGCTGCATATGGCCACATTGGTTCATGATGACGTTATAGATGATTCAAAATTAAGGAGAGGTCAGGAAACTATTCAATCAAAGTATGGGAAAGACTATGCTGTTTACATTGGTGATTTCCTATTTTGCGTGTGTTTTAAAATCCTGGCATCAAATTCTTCACTGCAGAGTATAAAAATAGACAGTAAATCCATGTCAAGGATTTGTCTGGGTGAAGTGGAGCAGCTTAACACCCGTTTCAAATCTCAAGTTTCTATAAAGGATTATCTTTCTAGAATTTCAGGTAAAACAGCAGAGTTATTTTCTCTAAGTTTATACATCGGATCAGCGGAAGCTGGGGCAAGCCAAAAGGTAAACAGACTGCTTTGGAATATTGGACATAATATTGGAATGGCTTTTCAGATTATTGATGATGTATTAGATTACACAGGATTAAACTCTGAAATAGGAAAGCCTGCCACTAGTGATATAAAACAAGGAATATTTACCCTTCCTATTATTTATGCTCTCCAGCAGGATAAAGGGGAACTTAGAAGGGTTATAGATAAAAGTAAATATGAGGACAGCGATATTTCTATGATTATTTCCATGGTAAATAACTACGGTGGAATAGATAAATCAAAACGTTTAGCAGAGAAATATACTTTAAAAGCATTTAATCTCATAGATAAATTACCGGAAAATGAATATAAATATATATTGAAGGATGTTGCAGAGATGATGCTGAACAGAGCGTATTAAAGGATACATAAAGCAAGAGGTTTTCCATAGGGATTAATTCCTTATTGAAAACCTCTTGCTTTTAAATTATTATTTTTTTACATTCCCTTTTCATATAATCTATGAAAGGTTTTATAATTTTATAATTATCGCTGGTGTGCAGTAAATATATACTGTAATCCAAAACTGCATCTTTTAAGTTTATTTCCTTTAAAGTACCTCTTTTTAATTCATCGGATATGGACATTCTGGGAAGAATAGTTAGTCCATAACCATTTAATGCTGATTCTTTAGCTGTAGCCACTGCATTTACCATGTATAAAACATTTAAATCCGAAAAATTTTTATTATATTTATTAAGAGACAAATGAAGTCTTCTTTTCACATTAATCCTGTCGTTTAAAATAATCAAGGGATAATTTATAAGCTCTTCAGAAGTTATGGAACGGGGAACGTTGAAGGAGCTTGCAGCGGTTAATACAAGGTTGTCATCTAAAAGCTTAGAGAAGAGAATAGATTTATCTTCAGGCTCTTTAAAGGATATACCTAAGTCAGAAATATGGTTAATCAAATTGGATTCAATATTTTCAACAGGAGAGCTGTTCAGTCTTAACTCATACTGGGGAAACTTTTTCTTAGAATTAAATAGTATAGAAGATATATAAGGATTAGTCAAGTTATAATAATAATCTATAACGATTAAAGACTTATCCAGTTTAAAACTGTCTACATCCTCCAGCATTCTTTCATAGGATTTCAGCATAACCTCTATGTGTTTAAGCATAAGTCTGCCCTGAGGAGTAAGCTCAACACCTTTATTGCTCCGGTCTAAAAGCCTTACTCCTAATCTGTTTTCTATATTATTAAGCTGCTGGCTCAAAGCTGATTGAGATATATGGGACATACTTGCAGCTTTAGAAATACTCTTGCAATTGGCTACATCATAAAAAAACTTAAAATATTCTATATGCATAATTTCCACCTTTAAAATAGTATAATACGTTGACAAATTATTCATTATGATATTTTACATTAAATTCAAATATAAAACAACATAATAATTATATTTTTCAACAGAATTATAAATAATTGTTAACAAATAATTATACATTTATTTTGAGATATTTTATAGTTATATGGTATTATTTCTTAAAGTAAGATTATTTAAGAGGAGGGAAAATAATGCAGGATATAGTTTTGATATTCGATGAAGACAATGAAGTTATCGGATTTAACAGCAAAGCAGAAGCAGAGGCTTATGTGATTCAATGGATAAATAAAAATAAGTTTAACTTTGGAAATGATTATGAAATAACAGTTGGAGATGCTATTTCTGATTTTGAAGGTGTAAAAGCTGCGGGAGTTAAAAATGGAACTGTACATGCTTATAGGGTAGAAGAAATAATAAAAGCCATTGATCATTCCCATGCTCTGGAAAAGCAGATTTTAAAGGAACTTTTTTATGAGGACCAAATACATTTTAATAAAGATACCTACTTCGAACTGGATGATGTAATTTTTTCTGTTACGGAAATTCAGCTCTTTGAAGATTTTGATGGGGAAGTTAACTTTCCTCAGTAGAATACTTTTATGACAGATAATGAGATTACAAATATTTAATCTTTATTAAATAATAAATGTATATTATCAAGACCCAAGAAGCTTTCAAAAATAGGATCTCCTAAAGTAACCACTCTTCCTTCCAGTATATAGCTTCCATCCTTTTGAAATTGGTATTGAAAAGATGTCCAAGGGGTATTGCCGCTGGAATTCACACTTGCTTTATAAAGGCTTATTTCTTCTGAAGCAGAGAGGTCTTTCAAGATTATTTCAGCATAATTATCGAAGAGAGGAATATCTCCGGATGAAAAAAATGCATAGCCTTTAAGTATGCTGTCTTTTTTGGCGGAAAATCCTTGGCTGAGTCCTGTAAAGGAATTTTCCCCACAGCTTTTAAGAACCGCAAAGTTTATCCCCTCTAAAGGATAATGCTCCTTATAGTTTTTTGATGTTTCATATTTTCCAGAGGAACCAGAAGTTATGTTCCAGTGGCTGAAGCCATCTTCAAAGCTTCCATTTTTAATGTCGCCAATAGATTCATACAGTATGTCTATATAAAATTCTCCTCTAACCTTTATGCTGCTGTTTTTCTTGTTTTTAAAAGAGGCTGTGATGATATATGAGGCATTTCTGCATGAAACCAAGGGGTAGAAGGCCTGATATACTGTATAATCTGATGAGGAGTGGTAAGCATTTAATCTCAGGCTGTGACTGGAAGTTATAAGCACAGTGTTATCTTGAGACTTATAAGAAGGGTAGAAGAGGAATTTTAAAGTTATGGTATAATCAAAGTTACCTGTTACGTAAATCTTATTTGGATAATGAAGTACACAAGCTAAATCAGGCTTTATAATGATGTCATAAGTTTTAATTTTATAGTGAAGCTCTTTAAATCCTTCAGGGAAATCTATAACATTTTCAAAAGGAATGATTAAGGGATGCTGATTCATATAATACTCCTTATACAATAATTTCTATCAGTAAATGTTTTGCTTAATATATATATATTACTATCAGAATAATATGCCATAACAGTATACAGTTTTATAATGCTTATTTCTTAATATATTATAATTTATATAAAATAAAGGAGAAGATAGTATGGATAATTATAAAGTAATATTTCATGTGTCAGATAACAGCAATTTATCTCATGGTTTAATAAATATAAAAAATCTCATGAGAGATCTAGGGGAAAATGGAGAGATTGAGCTTCTTTTAAATGGAGATGCTGTAACTTTAATGCTTAGTAATGAAGACAAACTTTATGATAAGGTTATAGAACTTAAAGAAAAGGGAGTAACCTTTGCTGTTTGTGGTAATTCTATGAAAAATATGGATATAAGTAAGGAGGAGCTCAGAGATTTTGCATACATAGTTCCTTCAGGAGTAGGGGAGCTGGTGAAAAAACAAGCTCAGGGCTGGGGTTATATAAAACCTTAACTTATAAATAAGATGTTGATTTATTCTTCAGATAAATTTATAGTGAATTTATACAGTAAGTATATAAGAGCTTAATATGGGGGTATAGACATGGAACAGGTTGTCTTAGATGAATTTAAAATTCGTTTTGCTGAAAAGGAGGATTGTCCAATTATCTTAGAATTTATTAAAGGCCTTGCTGAATATGAGCATATGGAAAATCAGGTTACTGCAGATTGTGAAATTTTAGAAGAATCTTTATTCAGAAAAAATAAAGCTCAGGTGATTATAGGTGAATATATGGGAAAACCAGCTGCTTTTGCCTTGTTTTTTTATAACTTCTCTACTTTTCTAGGCAAACCGGGAATATACCTGGAGGATTTATTTGTAAAACCTGAATATAGAGGGAAGGGCATAGGAAAAGTAATGCTGAGCCATATAGCTAAGATAGCAGTGGAGGAAGGATGCGGAAGGTTTGAATGGTCGTGCCTTGACTGGAATGACCCTGCCATAAGTTTTTATAATAGCTTAGGGGCTGAAGCTCTTAAAGAATGGACAGTTTATAGGGTGACAGGAGAAAAACTCAATAATCTTGCTGCTTTACAGCTGAAATAAAGCAGAAGAAATCAGCATCTGTGAATATTTGGATGCTGATTTCTTTTTACTAATTTATTAAATATATGAGGTGTCCTCTTTAACCCATTTTGTGAAATTAGAAAATGGTGTTCTTTTTCTAACACGGTTGTTAGCTTCAGCATAGCCTATATAAACCACGCCTATTACCTGATCCTTATCTTTAAGACCTAATAACTCCTTCATTTGAGGGTGATATACATAATTCCCTGTACCCCAAAATGCACCAAGCCCTAAATCTGCAGCGGTTAACAGCATATTTTGTATACAGGCATTTACTGCTGCAGTTTCTTCTACAGGGATAACCTTAGGGTTTTCTGTAACTTCACAGGCTACAATGATATTTACCGGAGCTCTGAAAGGAAGATTTTCATAGGTTTCTATCCTTTTATTTCTTTCTTCATCAGGAGCTTCTGCCATTATGTCCTCTGCAATACTTTTCATGGTTTTGGAAAGAGGAACTCTCCCGTTCTCAGTTAATACCCAAAACCTCCAGGGTTCTGTAAGATGTCTGTTTGGTGCCCAGGTACCCGCCTCTATAATCCTTTTAATCATGTCTTCTGGTACATCCTGAGGAGTAAATCTATATGTTGTAGCTCTAGCTTTTACCGCATCTTTTAATTCCATCATAAATCTCCTTTCTAAAACTAATAATCATTATTAATTATATTTTAGTTCAATTGTATATAAATATCTACAAGAATGGATTTTTATTTATAAAATAAGTGAATATGTATAAAGAGTAAAAAAAAGAAGAATTATATTCGGTTTTATTGAAAACCGGGTTTTACTTAAATATAATTATAATAAACAAATTTAATAAAATTCACGGAGATGATAGTATATGAAAAAGAACAGCAGATTCGTTGAAATATACAAAAAGCATCAGAGGAGTAAATGGGAAGACAAAGCTGAGGATTATTATGAAAACCCTAAGAAAGCTCAAGGACTTATCAAAGCGGCAGAAAGAAAATCAAATAAAAAGGATAGAGGTGCTTTATCTGATATATGGGATAAGCTTCAGCTTCTATTCAGTTTAAGCAGAGACTGGTCTAAAGGAAATTACAGGGACATATCCAAGAGCGCTATAGTTTTTGTTTTGGCAGGGCTGATATATTTTGTTTCACCTATAGATATAGTACCTGACTTTTTAGCAGGATTCGGTATTCTTGATGACGCTGCAATTTTAGGCTTTATAATAAAACAGATAAATCATGAATTATATAAATATAAAAACTGGAAAGAAACTTTTAAAAGATCATCTGTATAGGTGGTCTTTTAAAAGAATTATCGTATTACATAATAGAGATTTAAATTTAGCTTTATTTGATATATAATATTAATGGGTTATGTATGATGGTGTAAAGAGGGGAAGGAAATGAATAATTATATAGGATTTTTATGTTTGATTATAGCGTTTATAAGCTTTGCTATAACCTTTATTTATCCGGATAAATGGTTCAACCATAGAAGGAACAGTTATAAGGGCATAAGAGACTGGAATAAGTATTTTAAAGAGTTTAAGAGTACTATGGAATTTATACAGATATACTGTTTATCTGTAGGATTATTTTTGTTAATTGAAAATAAAAGTAACTATGCAGCTATTTTAGTATTGCCAGTAGTGTTTTCTATATTTATATTTATTAATATTAAAAACAAATATTCAGTTTAAAATAGCTGTGAAATACACAGCTATAATGTTTTAAAGGATAGTCAGTTCCTAATCCCATCAGGGGGGTGAAGTTTGGTGAAAAAGAAAATGGCTGTTTTATTATTTATAGTATTTTTATTTACCGGCTGTTTTTCTGATAGAAAAGATATTAAGAATAATGAAGATAGCAGACTTAAGGGAGATTTAACCATTTGGGCGGAGGAACAATATTTCTCTTACTTAAAAGATTCTTCTAAAAGGTTTAAGGAGAAATATCCGGATATAAATATAAACATTGTTTCTAAAACCGAGGAAGAGGTAAATAATAAATTCATTCATAATTATAATACTGCACAGGAAAAACCTGATATAATTACCATGAAGAGCAGCTTTATAAGCGCTTACAGTCAGAATAAAGATGTTTTAAACCCTCTTACTAATTTGGCTGGAAAGTATGAAAAAAATTTTATAAAAGCACGATTGGAAGAAGTTAAAATGGAAAACGATTATTATGGTTTTCCTATAGATGCTAAGCCCGCAGTATTATTTTACAGAAAGGATATCCTTGAATCTATAGGATTTTTTCCTGAGGATATAAATTCCTGGAAAAGTGTTTTGGAGGCTTCTGAGAAACTAAAATTAGCAGCTCAAAATAAAAAGAAAATATTTGGAATTTCTTCAAGGGACTATAACAAGCTTATGGCGCTGTTTGCAAATCAGTGTTCCATGGAGTCTTATTTTAAAGGGGATAACATCGATACCACCATAAGCAGGTATGAAAAGATATTATCTTTGATTAAGGCCCTTATAGAAACCTCCAATATAGGAGTGTATGAATCTGAACAGGAGATGATTGAAGGTTTCAAAAAGGGAAATATAGCTTTGATAATAGGTTTTCCGGATTATGTTCAAAAGCTTGGTTCGGATAATTTACCTGTAGGAGTCAAATCCCTTCCAGCTTTTGAACCAGGTGGAAATACAAGTGCTCAGATACCGGCTTATAATCTTACCATTTCAAATTATTCTAAGAATAAAGAAGCGGCGGAAAAGTTTATTGAATTTGCTCTTACAGATACCCAGGCTTTAGCTGATGCTATGATAAAACAGGGGATTTTTCCTGTATATACCCCGGTGTACAACAAAGAAATCTTTGACAGCAGAATTGAAGCATTATCTAAGGATAAGGTATATGGAATATTTGAAAAAACTTATAAGAATAGTCCGAGCATTAAATATAATTCTTATGATTTTCATATAGAAAATATTTTTCATTCCAGTATAGAAAACATGGTAAAGGGTGAAAACGTAGAATCTGTACTTAATAAACTTATTAAAGATATGAATGAGTTAGTTATTAAAAAGCAGCCAGATTAGGCTGCTTTTTTAATTGCATATTTTTTTATACACATCCAAAGTGGTTTTTGCAGCTCTTTCCCATGAAAATTCTCTGCTTCTTTCTAAAGAGCGCTTGGATAAATAAGATAAAAGAGACTTACTGTTTAAGAGCTTTATTAATGCCTGTGCTATATCCTCTATACAATATGGATCGATTAAAACTCCGCAATCCTTAACCACTTCAGGAATGGAACTCACCCTTGAGGTGATAACCGGGGTACCGCAGCTCATGGCCTCTAAAGGAGGAAGTCCAAAACCCTCATATAATGAAGGATATACAAAAGTGCTGCAGGAATTGTACAGTACAGGAAGCATTTGCTCTTCTACAAAACCTATAAAATTTATATGTCTTTGCCAATTATTTTCAATAACCCTATCAAATAAAGCTTTGCCATCGTCTTTTAAAGATCCTGCTATAACCAAATTATAATCCTCATTTAATTCCGGAAGAGCCATTATAAAAGCTTCGATTAATGCCTCTACGTTTTTTCGTTTGCTGAAACCTCCTAAATATAATATAAATGGCTTGTCAATATTATAGTTATCTTTAATTATTTCTCCGCATTTTTTCTTATCCAAGGGAGTGAAGATACTATCTGCAGCTAGAGGTGTAACGAATACTCTGTCCTCAGGAAAACCTGGAAAGAATTTTAATATATCCTGCTTTGAATACTCAGATACCGTAATTATACCGTCGCAGATTTCCATTATTTCAGGTATCTTTTTTATAAAGTTTTTTAAATAGCCTTTTCCTACAGTTTCAGGCATTATATAAGGTATTAAATCATGAATTGTGCATATCTTTTTACATTTAATCTCAGGATTCATCCCCATACCATTTTGAGGAATATGATAAATATCTATAGAGCTTTTATTTATACTGTGAGGAAAATAATCCTTCTCGAAAAATCTTTGATGTTTTTTTGAAGTCATTATAATTTTTGTGTTTTTCATCTCGTATTCTTTATAATTTTCACCGCTCCAAAATATACTGTATTCATTAGAGGTATCTATACTTAAGAGTTTTTTTATAATATTCTGAGTATATGTTCCTATGCCTGTTCCTTTATACAGGTTTATTCCTCTGGCATCTATAGCAATTCTCATATAATCCTCCTACATATTGACTATATTATTATAAATATTAATCACACAGTGTATTTGTGAATAATTATCACAGCTAATAGTAAATATTCATATACTAAAAAAGAAGCATTAACCTGGAGAGTATGTATAAGCGGTGGAGAATATAATTAAAGCTGTTAAAGATAATTACGGATTAGAAGTGTTCCATGGAGAAAGGATAAAAAATGTATATAAACTGTACTGTAAAGAAGGCTGCTACTCCATAAAGTTTATAAAATATAATTTAAAGCATTTTAACTTTATATTATCTGCTATGTGTCATCTTATGAAAATGGGGTTTAGCAATATTCCTATCATAATACCAAACTTAAAAGGTGAAAATTACACTATAATAAACAACCACTTTGCATATATTAACCCATGGATAAATGCAAGAGAAAGCAATTATGATAATCCTTATGATTTGTATCTTGCTTCTACAACTCTGGGAAAGCTTCATAAACACAGTGAGGGCTTTAACGTAAACAGAAACATGAAGCCGAGGGTAGGATGGTTCAGATGGATTGATAACTTTTCTGTAAGAAGTATTGAAATACTGGATTTTAAGAAAAGAATCAGCCAAAAGGCTAAGAAGACAGAATTTGATGAAATGTATTTAAAGCTTATGGATAAAGAGCTTATAACAGCCGAACACTCTATAAAATCGCTGAAGGAAGCGGATTATTTCAATATAGTAAATAAGGATTTTTATAAAAGAGGATTCTGCCACCATGACTATGCCCATCATAATGTACTTATAGGCAGCAGCTCACAGGTTACCATTATAGATTTTGATTACTGCATTCTAGATTCCTATCTGCATGATGTCAGCAGTTTAATGCTCAGAACTATGAAAAACGGCAAATGGGATATGGAAAAAGCAGAATTTATATTGAGATGCTATTCTAAAGTTAATGAAATCAAAAGCTATCAGGTACCTGTTATAGCATCTTTCATGGAGTTTCCTCAGGATTACTGGCAGTTAGGTATTCAATATTATTGGGAACAGCAGCAATGGGGAGAAGAGTTTTTTATTAATAAGCTTAGGAAAATAAAAGAAGATATTGAAGATAAAGCAGAATTTATAAAGGAATTAAAGAGTTATAAATAATAGGAGGTTAAGTAATGCAGAATTCTCAATCTTCTACCTTTAAGGGATATTTATTAGAAAAAGGTATTTTGATATTGGAGGAAGAATGCGAAAGGGATAATTCGTGGAAGCTGGAAGATAAAACTGCAAAGCACATTTTAAAAGTGATAGCAGATTTGCAGTGGGAATTAAAAGGATATACAGGATTGATTGGAAGCAGGCTTCCTAACTGCATCGGAGAATTGGTGGAAGGATGCAAAGTACAGATAAGAAGGCTGAAAAGGGATATTAGCAATATAAATAAGTATTCTCCAATGAATAATTTTGAAAAAGAATTAATGATGAAGGGAGATTATTTTTTAGAAAGAGCTGAAAAATCTATAGATGGAGCCAGGAACTCAGGTTATATTGAGATGATTTACAGAAGTATGAGAGCTAATGAAATATGTATAGGAAATATAAACCCTGATAATATTGGCAGGACAGATAGGCTGTTTATAAAAGATATTTCCAGATGTGCTTATAATCTAATGGAATGTGACGCTATAAAGTTCTTAAGCAGAGCAAAGAGAAAAGGCTGCAGATTAAACTATAATGAGCTAATAAAGGAGTATGTAGAGAGTATGTGCCTGGAACCCTACAGTGAGAAGTTTATCACTGCTATGATAAATTATCCCTATGAATTTATGAAAGCCTGCAGCAGATATAGAAGCTCAAAGAAGAACTGGACAGAAGAAGAATACGTAGATAGCTTGAGAGAAGCTTATTTAAAAGATGGTGAGGAAGTTTAAGAAAGGAGTCAGCATTTGGATACTAAGTATATAGATAAAAAGAATTTATGCTATTATGACTTAGATGTGAGGCTGTTTAGAAAATTTAATTTAGAAGTTTTTGATATCGTTCCTTTAAGAAGTATATTTATACTTCATACTGAAGAAGGTAAAAAAATACTTAAAAGATTGGACTTTCCTATATCCAGACTTAAGTTTATAGTTAAGGCTTTGAATTTCATCTCTTCTAAATTTAATAGGATAATAAGCTTTGAAACAGCTGCGGATGGAGAGCTTTATGTTCTATGGGAGGATTCTCTTTATGTTCTTTTAAATGTAGTGGAAGGTCGGGAATGCCAGGTAACTAACCCTGTGGATATTCAGCTTGCAGCTTCAGCACTAGGGGAGATGCACGCTGCATCCCATGGAATATTTGAGTTTTTTCAAAGAGATACTGTAGATGGTGCAGGAGATAACATCACATTATTTAAGTATCCGGAAGTATTGGAAAAGAGCCGTGCTATGCTTAAAGATATTAAACTTCAGGTAAGTAAATACAGGTATAAAAGTGAAATGGATGAGATGTTTTTAAAGGAAGCTGACTTTAATATAGAAGAGCTTAATGAGTGTATCAGTCTCATGGAGGAGTGCAGCTATAAAAGTATTTGCGGAGATGTAGATAAAATATCATTATGCCATAATGATCTCGCTCATCATAATATTTTAATTCATGAAGAGAAAGCGTTCCTATTGGACTTTGATTTCAGCACTATAGATTTAAAAATAAAAGACTTAAGTAATCTCATAATTAAAAGTATTAAAAATTATGATTATAATATGGAAATAGCTAAAAATATAATTAAGGAATATTCAAAATATCATGCTATAAGTAAAGATGAATTTAAAGTTATGTATATAATGCTTAAGTTTCCAGAGGACTTTGTTTCTATTACAAGAAATTATTATTTAAAGCAGAAAGATTGGGAAGAAGAAGTTTTTATAAACAGATTTAGAAAAAAGATAGAATATACACCAAGCAAGATGTCATTTTTGAAGGAGTTTAAGGAGTTATTCTTAAAATAATACCCTGTATTTATACAGGGTATTATTTTATATTATAAATTTAGTATACTTTCATAGGCTGAAAGAGTAGCTGAAGCTGTTTTATTCCAATTAAAGTCAAAAGAGCGTTCCAGTCCCTTTCTTATAAGTGTATTTTGAAGTTGGGTATCCTCTAATAAAGAAACGCAGGCGGCATGTAATTCATCTACATCATGAGGGTTTATAAGTATGGCGCTATCTCCTAAGACCTCAGGCAGTGAGGTTACATTGGAGGCGATCACAGGAGTACCGCAGGCCATACATTCTAAAGGAGGAAGGCCGAATCCTTCATAAAAGGAGGGATAAGCAAGAAAAAGGGCTGCGTTATACAGCATAGGCATATCCACTAATGGTATAAATCCTGGAAATATAATAGAAGACTCTATACCTAATTCTATTGTACGATTTTTGTAGATTTCATATGACTTTCCATGTCTGCCTGTTACTACAAGCTTTAAATCAGGGGTTTTATTTTTGAGAAGTAATGAAAAAGCTTCGATTAACCCTAATATATTCTTTCTTGGGGAAAATCCTCCCACATAAAGAAGGAAATCATCCTGAATCCCATATTGTTTTTCTATTATGCTTCTGCAATATTTTTTGTCCATGGGTTTATAAATATCTTCTGCAGCTAAAGGAGTTACAAAAATTTTATCTATGGGGTAATTGAATTCCTCTGAAATATCTCTCTGAGAGAAAGCTGAAACAGTAATTATACCTGAACAGTCTTTAACTATATCCTCCATTTCTTCATTGAATATTTTTAAATACCTTTCGCCTACGGTTTCCGGCATTTTTAAAGGTATAATATCATGTAATGTTATAACCTTACGGCAATGTAAATCTTTTGGCAAACCCACTCCATTTTGAGGAACATGGTAAATATCCATATCTGTGGAGTTTATGATTCCAGGTATGTGTATACTGTCCCAAAAGTTGTCAGTAGTATATGAATTTATATATGAAATAGAAAAATTCTTTTTAAAATTGAGGCTGTTTTTTGAATTTTCTGGTTCAAAAATTAAATATTCATTTATTGGATCTATAGAATTCAAACTGTTTATAAGCTGTGAGGTATAAGTTCCGATCCCAGTACCTCTATACCAGTGAGCAGCTCTGCCGTCTATGCCTATTTTCATATAGTTTCCTTTCATAATGCTTATATTTTATTATATTAATGTGTATAAAAAGTGTTAATAAATAGAATTGCCTCTACATATAAATTATATAGGAGGTGATTAAGATGATGAGAGAATTTGAGATTGAAAGGCAGTTTAACATTAAAATTGAGAGTATAAAGCCAAATAAAGGTGTGTATCATCTTAAGACAAATAAGGGTGAAAAATGCTTGAAAAAAATTAATTATGGAGCTCAGAAGCTTTTATTTGTGTATGGAGCAAAAGAGCACCTCATAAGCAATGGATATACCAAGATAGACAGGTACGATTTAAATACAGATGGAGAGCCTTACGCTATTGTAAACGAAGATTTATATACATTATCTCAGTGGATACCGGGGAGAGAATGTGACTTTTATAATATGGAGGAAGTGGCCTTAGCTTCAAAGAATCTAGCTATGCTACATATAGCTTCTAAAGGATATGAACCTCCTGAAAACAGTAAGTTAAAAAGTGACTTAGGCAGATGGCCTCATTTAATGGAAAAAAGGATTAAAGCACTGGATAAAATGAGAGACATGATAAGAGACGAACAAATCTGATTTTGATATGGACTACATTAAAACCATGCAGTTTTACAAAGACCTTGGTAAAAAGGCTATGATGGTATTGAATAATTCTGAGTATTATTCCCTTTGTGAAAAGGCAGAGCAGGAAAAGAGCTTCTGCCATCATGACTATACCTATCATAATATTATAATTGATGAAGATAATGCTATGAACGTTATTGATTTTGACTATTCCAAAAGAGAAATCCGTATTTTTGACATATCCAATTTATGATAAAGGTACTGAAAAGAAATAACTGGGACTTTAAATTTGCTGAACTTATACTTCAGTCATACTCCTCCGTAAGCCAGCTTATGGAAGAGGAATATAGGGTGCTATACTCATTTTTGTTATTCCCTCAGAGGTTCTGGCGTTTAGCTAACAGATATTACTACAACGAGGTAAATTGGGCACAAAACACCTTTGCAAAAAAAATAGAAAGCCTTATAGAAGAACAGCAAGATTATATGAGGTTTATGGATGAATTTAAAGAGCATTTTCATCAGGAATAGTTCCCTAGGAGCAATACGCCTTAAGTAATTGAAGGCGTATTTATTTTGTAGCATATAATTTAAAACACCATATTATATTAATGAAATCATATTTAGGAGAAGAGCAATGGAGATAGGAGATATAGTAGTAAGAAAGTCTTATGGAAAAGATATCACTTTTAAAATAATAGATATAAAAGAAGATGAAGCTCAGAAAACCTATATATTAAAGGGGATTAATATAAGAATTATTGCAGATTCCACAGAGGGAGATTTGGAGGAGGTAACAAAAGAATACAGCGGAGAAAAGGATAGGATATTTAATTCCCGAGTTAATGAAGTGATTAAAAAAGTTATGGCTAGCAGAATAGATATTAAAAGAATACAAAAAAGCCCAAAGATTATACCTACAAAAGAATTGGCCTTCGGAAGGCCGGGGAAGATACTTCACATTGATGGAGATGAGAACTATCTTGAAGCATGCCTTAAAGCCTATAAACAGCTCTCCTTAGATGCAGCAGGTTATGTTGTAGCGGAAAGGGAGCAGCCTTTAAAGGCAGTGGAGTTTGTAAAACAAATTAAGCCGGATATTATAGTACTAACCGGTCATGATGGCATGGTCCGTGATACTAAAGACTTTTTAGACTTATCCAATTACAGAAATTCTAAATACTTCATTGAAGCGGTTACAGCTCTGAGAAACTATAATTCCAGTTATGATGAATTAGTAATCTTCGCCGGGGCATGCCAATCCTGCTATGAAAGGATTTTAGATGCCGGTGCAAACTTTGCAAGCTCACCCAGCCGTGTGCTTATTCACTGCCTGGATCCTGTTTTTATATGCGAAAAAATAGCCTATACAAATA
>NZ_CCXI01000015.1 GCF_000820705.1 Clostridium polynesiense
ATATAGATAAAGTAGTTGATATAACGGAAGTATTAGAAAACACCATCACAGGGATTAAAGGCATAGGCGGTCTCCAGACCAGAGGGAAGTACAGGGAAGGGTATCCTAAATCACCATATGTTTAGGACAGTTAAGAATAAAAATTAACATGAAAACTTTGAGGAAACTTACTCCGGTTAATGAAAGCTCCTAAGGGAGTTTTTATTTTTTGCAATTTAATAATAATCATAAAGTTACATCCTAAATAATGTATAAACGAAATAAATATTTCCACTATCGCCTCCGACACTTAATCACTGAGTTCCGACCTCTGACTTCCCACATCTCACTTCTGGCCTTTGTCCTCTGCCTCACCCATGTATATCTTACTCTCAAAAGGTAAATACTAGTTTTTGTATCAATGTTAACAATGTTAACAGAAAATTAACATTGACAAAGTTAAGGTCTAAGTGATAAAATGATTAGTTAATTTGACATTTTTACCGGTTCAGTGTATAATGTAAATTGAAGAAAGAGGGTGTTTAGCATGGAAAAAGTAAGAACCTTATCCGCCATAAAAAAAGATATTGAGAGGCATATAGGCGAAAAAGTTACTTTAAAGGCTAATGGAGGAAGACGAAAGGTATACGTCAATGAAGGCGTATTAGAAAGTGTATACCCCAGCATTTTTGTTATTAGATTAGATAATGACACCCAAAGGACCGTCACTTACAGTTATTCAGATGTGCTAACAAAGACAGTTCAAATATCTTTTGGAAATTTTTAATAGGCTGATAACAAAACCGCATCTAATTAGATGCGGTTTTGTTTTTGAAAAATATAAAAAAGAAAGATGGTGGGTATCCATCTTTCAACTATGGTATAAAAGGGTATTGAGAATTTATGAGAGGTTATATGGTCAATAACCATAATCTATATTACGACAATAACTGATGTTTGTCAACAGTAAAATTAAAATTATTTTACATTTTTTTGTTGAAAATGGTAAAACGATTACATATATGCTATGGGAATTCTTTTTATAATTTAATATATATAATTTAATATATATAATTTTAAAAAATAAATTAAGTCATATTTTACCCTTAATTATTATATAAATTATAGTAGGTATTTTATGGGAGGGATAGCATGTCAGACATAAATCTCATCGGAGAATCTATAGAATTTGAACAGCTGCTAAATGAAAATTACACTGATACCATGGTGAGAGGGGAATATTTAATACCTGATACTCATCCGGATGTAATAAAAATACTAATGATTGATGCCAGGCCTTATATAATTAATACTGAGGTTATGCAGGATAAAGTATATGTAGAAGGTCAGGTAGAATATAATGTGCTTTATTTTGCGAAGGAAGAGGAAAGATTAGCGGTTAACAGTATTTCATACAATGATAAGTTTAACAGCCAAATTGACATTGGAGGAGCAGAACATAGAATGATATGTGAAGCGGAATGCGAAGTAGAACATATTAATGCTAATATCATTAATGAAAGAAAAATATCAGTAGATGGAATATTCAATATCAAATGCAGCTTGTATGAAAATAAAAAGATTGATATGGTAAAGGATATTGATTCTACAGAAAATGTACAGATGAAAAAACAGCATTCTTTTTTAGATAAGGTTGTAGGAAGCCTTAAAGGAGATATGACAGCTAAGTCAAGTCTTCAGCTTTCCGGTGAGAAGCCTGAGATTGGGAAGGTGCTAAGAATACTTCCAATGCTCCATAAGAAAGAAATTAAAGTTTTGGAAGGAAAAGTTCAGTGCAGTGCTTTTTGCAAGATTGATGTTTTCTATAAGGCGCCAGAGGGATCTGAGGTTAATATCCTTGAAGATGACATATATATAAGTGAGGAGTTCGATATGGAAAGCGCTCTTCCTAATATGACAGCTTTAGGAGAGTTTTTAATCCTCACTCCTGAATATGGAATAAGAGAAGACGATACAGGTGAAAGAAGAATTCTAGACATTGAAATTCCTGTTATAGTAAGATTTAAAGTTGTTTCTAAAGAAAATATGGATATTATAGAGGATGCTTACTGTCCTAAGCTGTCCATGGATCTTGATAAACAAAAACATGAATTAATCATGATGCTTGGACAAAATACTACAGAAACTATAGTAAAGGACAATTTATATTTGGATGCTCAAGACTCAGTGCCATCTCAGATAATCAGCGTAAGCGGAAAAGTGTTTATAATCGATAAAAAGATTATTGAGAACAAGGTTTTAATTGAAGGTATAATCAAAGCAGACGTGATTTATAGGAGTTCTGAGGAGAATTCGAACATTGCTTTAGTTTCAGGGGAGATTCCTTTTAACACTGCTGTGGAGATACCCGGTTTGAAGATCGATATGATAGCCAGAATTAAATCTAATATTGAGAGTCTGGATGGCGATATTGAAGCTAATACCATAGCTTTAAAGGCTGTTATAAACACAAACTGCAGAGCCTTCTATAAGACCTCCAGAGATTTTTTAACAGATATAAAATACAGCGAAGATTTTCCAATGAAAAAAAGCAGTATAACCATATATGTGGTTCAGCCAGGGGATAACATTTGGAATGTAGCTAAAAAATATTATATAACCCAGGAAGAGCTCATAAGTGTAAACGGGATTGAGCCTACTGCAGAAATTAAAGCGGGAGATAAGCTTCTCATACCGGGAAGAGCGATTATGTAATTAATATTATAGATTTAAGTGCAGCGCCATATTTAAAGGATGCTGCACTTATTTTTTGTTTTTTTAAGTTTGTTATAAGCTACTTTGACATAGTATATCTTCAAATATATTCCTTATGGATATTTTATATTTTAGTAAAATTTAAAAATAATCTTTAATATTTAAGATTATTGGATAAAATAAGAGAAGTTTAAAAATGTGGAATGAATAATTAAAATAACTGTGGATAAAATAAAAAATGCTATGCTGGGGAGTGATATTTTGACTGACGAAATAAAGAGAAGTTTGATAATTATAGGCGGAGCAGAAGATAAAAAAGGAGGAAAAGAAATATTAAAAGAGGTTTGTTCTTCTATTAATAAAGAAAATGACAATCTTGTTATTGCAACCTTAGCCACAGAGTCACCGATGGAAGCTGGTGAAAGGTATAAAAGGATATTTAAATCCTTAGGTGTTCGTAACATAAAGACTTTAGATATAAGCAACAGGAATCAGGCTTTTCTTGAAGAAAATTCAAATAAGACAGAAGATGCTGCTTTAATATTTTTTACTGGAGGGGATCAGCTTAGAATTACAAGCTTGATTGGCGGAACACCGGTAGGATATGCCATGTGAGAAAGTTATGAAAAAGGATGCGTATATGTAGGAACCTCTGCAGGAGCTTCTGTAGTATGCGAAACTATGATAGTTTCGGGAGAAGATGAAGAATCTCCCAGAAAATGTACTCTTAAAATGTCACCAGGGCTGGGCTTTATAAAAAATGTAATCATAGACCAGCATTTTGCACAAAGAGGACGGATTGGAAGAATACTTGCGGGAATTGCTCAAAATCCTGAAATACTTGGAATAGGCATCGATGAGGATACTGCAATTGTAGTAAATGAAAAATCAATTTTAAAAGTTATTGGCTCTGGAGCAGTATACATAATAGATGGTACAGATATTACTCACACCAACGTTTCAGAGCAGTATCAGGATGAAATACTATCAATATTTAATGTGAAAATGCACATACTCATTAAAGGTAACGCTTTTGACCTTAATAAGAGAGCACCTATGGAGGAGGAAAAGACTCAATGAAAATCCTAGACTACAGACTTTATGAGGGAATCAATATTTATTCTCATAAGAAGTGTGCTAAATTTATCCTGGATTTAGAAGGATATAAGGATATTCCAAGCAAGGATATTCCTAACTTTAATTATAATCTTATAAATATTCTTCCGGAATTAAAGGAGCATAGATGTGGTATTTATGAAGAAGGTGGATTTGTAATAAGGCTTGAAGAGGGAACTTATTTAGCTCATATCTGTGAACATACTATAATAGCTATACACAATCGGTTAAATATGGATGTAAGTTATGGAAAAGCAAGAGAAATAAAGGATGATTTATATTATATTATATTTCAATACTGCTACAAAAAAACCGCTGTATCTATAGCTAACTTAGCAGTGGACTTAATTAATTCATTGATAAGCAGTAATCCTGTAAATTTTCAGGATAGGCTAGAACATATAAAGACGGTACTTAAAGAAGAGGCTGTAGGACCAAGTACTGAAGCTATATGCTGTGCAGCAGAAAAAAGAGGCATTCCTGTATTATCCTTAGGAGAAAATGGATTTTACCAATTGGGTTATGGGAAGAACGGAAGGGTGATAGAAGCTGCAATCTCACCTTTTACCTCCTGTATCGGAGCTGATATTTCCTGCGATAAGCTTTTTACTAAAAGGCTTCTTCAAGAACAGTGCCTTCCGGTATCTAGAGGTAATAAGGTGAACAATACCATTGAGCTGATTCAATCAGCTGAAGATATTGGATATCCGGTGGTATTAAAACCCCAATACGGCAGCAAAGGCAATGGCGTCATAGTAAATATTAAAGATCAGGAAACTCTTGTTGAAAAATATTCCTTTCTTAAGGAAAGCTGCAAGGATATAATAATTGAAAAGCACTGTGTGGGAAATGATTATAGAGTATGTATGATAGATTACAAGGTTTCCGCGGTTTCGCAGAGAATACCTCCTTTCATAATTGGAAATGGCAGAAATACTGTAAAGGAACTAATAGATATAGTTAATTTAGATAAATTAAGAGGAGAGGATCATGAAAAACCTCTTACAAAAATTAAGATAGATGATGCTTTGATTGCTTGTATAAATAAGCTTGATTATAATTTAAATACAGTAGTATCTGAAGGTGAAAAAGTATTTTTAAGGGATAATGCAAATTTATCCACCGGAGGAATAGCAGTGGACTGCACAGAGGAGATATGTGATGAAAATATTGAATTTTGTGTAAGAGCAGCTAAAACAATAGGTTTAGATATATGTGGAATAGATATATGCTGTGAAGATATAAGCATACCTTTAAGTGAGCAGGAAGGTGTAATTATAGAAGTTAATGCTGCTCCTGGAATAAGGATGCACCATTATCCATCCTTTGGTGAAAAGAGAGATGTAGCTGGGAAAATAGTGGATATGTTATATAAAAACGCATATGAGAGCATTCCTTTAATATCAGTAACAGGAACTAACGGAAAAACTACCACTACCAGAATGATTTATCATACCTTATCTCAAATGGGCTATACTGTAGGAATGACAACTACAGGAGGAATTTATATAGGAAAACAATGTATAGATAAAGGTGATACCACAGGTTTAGAAAGTGCAAGAGCGGTTCTTATGAATCGGGATGTAGAAGCTGCGGTATTAGAAACAGCCCGGGGAGGAATAATAAGAAACGGACTTGCTTACGGGAAAGCTGATGTAGGTGTAATAACCAATATCACCACAGATCATTTAGGTATAGATGGTATAAATACCATGGAGGAGCTTGCTTTTGTAAAGTCTTTAGTGGTTGAAGCTGTTAAAGAACAGGGATTCGCTGTTTTAAATGCTGATGACTATTGGAGTATGAAGGTGATTAACAGAGTAAAATGCAGCTTAATTCTTTTTGGGAAATCCAGAGAAAATCCTTTTATATTGGATAATCTGCAGAAAGGCGGATATGGTATTTACCTTAAAGAAGATAAAATTACAGTGGAAAGAGAAGGAAAAATATATAGCCTTTGCGGAATTGATGAAATCCCCATAACTTTAAAGGGTAAATTAAAGTATAACATAGAAAATACCATGGCCGCCTGCGGAGCTTTAATAGGCATTGAAGTAGATTACTGTATGATTAAAAAGGGGCTTATAAGCTTCAGAGGAGATGAAGAAGATAATCCTGGAAGGTTTAATATCCATAATTTTAATGGATACACTGTTATTTTAGACTATGGACATAACATAGAGGGATACAAAGCTGTACTTTCTGCAGCAGAAAATATACCTCATAACAGACTGATTGGGGTGATTGGAGTACCGGGGGATAGACTAAATGAAAATGTATGTGAAATTGCCAAAATAAGCAGTAAATATTTAGATTATATTTATATCAAAGAGGATGAAGATAAAAGAGGAAGAAAAACAGGAGAAATAGCTAGTTTGCTGGAGGAAGGCATAATAGAAAATCCTGGTAAAAGCAATAAATATGAGATTATACTTGATGAAATAGATGCTTTGGATAAAGCAATGGCAAAAGCTCTTCCTGGAGATTTAATAATAATTTTCTTTGAAGACTATGACAGGGTAGATAATTTTATAAAATCCAAAAAGAATTGTGAGGATAAAGAAAATATTATTTAATATTATATTAACTGTAAGCACTGCTTTCAATTTGATAAAATTGCAGGTGGTGCTTTATTTATATTTTATATTAATTAAAATAAAAGTTCTTTACATTAACTGAAATGTTATTGATAATGAAATATGATAATACTTTTAATTTAAGGGGAGTAGCAGGATGATAGCTAAGGCTTATGCAAAAATTAATATAGCTCTTGATGTGGTTGGTAAAAGGGATGATGGCTACCACTTATTAAAGATGATAATGCAGCAGATAGATTTGTATGATGAGATAACCGTAGAAAAGGCTGAAGGGGATATAGTATTAAGCTGTAATAAAAAATATGTACCTTTAGACAGCAGAAATCTTGCCTATAAAGCCGCAGCTCTTTTTTTAGATAATTATTCTATAACTGAAGGAGTTAAAATCAATATTGAAAAAAATATACCGGTATCAGCTGGTCTTGCGGGAGGAAGTACAGATGCTGCTGCGGTGCTTAATATAATGAACAAACTCTTTGAGGTAAATGCCTCGGATAAGGAGCTTAGAGATTTAGGATTAAGACTTGGAGCTGATGTTCCTTATTGTATTACAGGAGGTACAGCTTTATGTGAAAATATTGGTGAAGTTATAACTCCATTAAAACCTTTTAAAAACCATATAGTAGTTCTGGTGAAACCAAACTTTGGAGTGTCTACCAAAGAGGTGTATAAAGGTTTGGATATGAGTAAGATATATAAGCATCCAAAAGTGGATGATATTATTAAGCTCATGGAAAAAGATGATTTAAAAGGTACAGCTCTAGAAATGAAGAATGTTCTTGAAAATGTTACTTTAAGAAAGCATCAAAAACTTAGGAAGATTAAAGAAGAAATGATGGACTTAAATGCTTTAGGATCCCTTATGAGTGGAAGCGGGCCTACGATTTTTGGTTTCTTTAAGGATATGCAGCAGGCACAGAAGTGCTTTGAAAAAATGAAGCAGGATTATAATGAGGTTTTTATAACCCGAACTGTATAAATTAATTAATAGTGAATAACTCTCTGAAATTTGGTAATAATTACTGATATCAGGGGGTTGATTATGTGTTAAAAAAATTTGTATCATCATTAAGTATATTAGCTTTACTTTTAAGTGGATGTTCAGATATCCCTTTAAAACATAGTAAAGAAGAAACTGTACAATCTCTTAGCGAGAAGGTTATAAGATTTCACGTGCTTGCAAACAGCGACAGTAATTCTGATCAAGAGCTTAAGCAAAAAGTAAAGGATGAGGTCATAGCCTCTATAATGCCTATTATGAAGGAATCAAAAAACCTTCAGGAAAGCAGGAAGCTTTTACAGGAAAATGACGAAAAAATAAAAAATATAGCTTTAAAGGTTATTAAGGAGAGAGGCTTCAATTATAGTGTACAAACCTCTTTATCCAGAGAAAACTTTCCTGTGAAAAGATATGGAAGTATAGTTTTCCCTCAGGGAGAATATGAAGCTTATAAAATAATTATAGGAGAAGGAAGAGGGCAGAATTGGTGGTGTGTAATGTTTCCGCCTATATGTTTTATTGATATAACAAAAGGTGCTGTGAAGGAGCAGGAAACAGAAGAGGAAATGAAAAGATATCTGTCCGAAGATGAATTTCAAGCTATTCAGGAAGAAGATTTAGCTGCTAAGGCTAAAAACAATAGTGAAAAAAAAGATAAAATTAATGATACATCAAAAAGCAATAAAAATATATCGGATAAATCCGGAAAAAATAAATTAAAGACGCAAAAAAAGAATACAGAAAACACCCTTCCAAATCAGAAGGGGAACGATAGTGAAAAAGCTTTATCCCAGGATAATTCAGGTGATAATAATATTATTTTTAAATTTAAACTAATGGAAGTTTTTCAGAGTCTATTTAATTAACTTTTATTTTGGGATTTAAGTGTTAAACTAAAATAATAAAGCTCAGGTAATAATGAATAAAGCTTCTCATTTAAGGGTGGAGAGGCTTTATTCATTATTTGATTTGTAAATTAATTAGTAAATTTAAAATTTTACTTGATTAACTGTATGAAAATAACTAAACTAAAACCTGGGGACTAATAGATTAAGTAAGGTGGAGAAAGATAATGACGAAAGCTATCGCGATGATATCAGGAGGATTAGACAGTATTTTAGCTGCTAAACTGGTGAAAGAACAAGGGATTGAGGTAATAGGGGTTTGTTTTAAGTCTTACTTTTTTGGAGAACAGAATGCAGTGAGAATGTGCAAACAAATAGATATTCCTCTTAAAGTTATAGATTTTTCTGAGAATCATTTTGAAATGGTTAAAAATCCAAAGCATGGACATGGTAAAAATATGAATCCATGTATAGACTGCCATGCAATGATGATGAAATACTGCGGTAATCTTTTGGATGAATTAAAGGCGGATTTTATTATTACAGGTGAAGTTCTAAACCAAAGACCAATGTCTCAGAACAAGAATTCTTTAGAACTTGTTAAAAAGGAATCCGGTTTTTCTGAAAAGATTTTTAAGGCCTTTATGTGCTAAAAATCTTGAACCAACTATTATGGAGAAGTCTGGACTTGTAGATAGAGAAAAGCTTATGGATATTTCAGGAAGAAATAGAAGCGTACAAATGGAGCTTGCTAAGCAATGGAATATAGTGGATTATCCATCTCCAGCAGGAGGATGCAAGCTTACAGAACCTAATTTTTCTCAAAGATTAAGAGACCTAGTTAACCATAAAGAAATCATTGCTTCTGAAGATATAAACCTCCTTTGGTATGGAAGGCAGTTTAGGATTAATGATAATGCTAAAATAATTGCAGCCAGGACTCAGGAAGATGCAGCTAATATAAAGAAGCTGATTGATAAAGAGAATATCATATTCTTTCCAGCATCTTACAGCGGTGCAATGGTTGTGGTTGATGGTTATATAAATGATGAAATTATAAAAATTGCAGCAGGGATAGCTGCGCGATATTCTAAAGGTAAGAATGAAAAGCTTGTTAAAGTTAAATATGGTAATTACGGTTCTCCTTTAAAGGAAACAATTGAAGTTGAACCTATAAAGGATGAGCTTTTAAATAGTTATTCAATAAACAATTAGAAGGGATGTTATGATGAAAAAGAAAGCGATTATATCTATATCCAGCAATCAGGAAATAGATAAGGATGATATAATAGAGGTTATCACTCCTGGAGATTTCTATAAGGATACACATGGATTTCGAGTGTCCTATGATGAAACTGAAATATCCGGTATGGAGGGAACTAAAACTAAATTATTAATAACTGAAGATAAATTTATGCTTGAAAGGGAAGGAACCACTACCACTAAAATGGAGTTCCAGAAAAACAATGATTCTTTAAGCCTCTACAATACGCCATACGGTATGCTTGAGCTTAAGATCCATACAAAGGATTTAAAGGTTAATGTAAATGAAGAGGGCGGAGAAGTTTTTGTAAATTATAATTTAAGCATTGGTGGACAAAAACCTCAAACAACGCTGCTTACAATCAAAATAAAAGCTTAAAGATATAAGGAACCTTGTATAATATTTAATTAAATTATTGTCTAAAAAAAATAATACTGACAATAATTTGTATATAATATATTTTTGGAGGTTCCTATGCTTATTATTAATGAAAAGCTGTATAATCAAATAATTGAATTTATATGCACCTATAACGGTATTACAAAAGGGGAGCTGTATTCTATATTAAAAGATAAAGACAGCAGATATCTTTTGTTTTTAATACTAAAAAAGTATAGTTGTACAGATAAAGAATTAATATTAAAAATATTAAAACTAAAAAGTAAGAACACTGTTAATTCAAGTTTTAGAAAAGCAGAGGAAAAATTCTTTGTAAATAAAGAATTTAGAGAGAGATACTTTAAAATAGAAGAAAAAATCAAAGAGATAATTTAAAAAGCGAGGCGGAACCTATATAAAAGTTCCGCCTTTTTTAATATAAATAATCTTTCCAGGCTTTATTTAAGGCTTCGATGCCTGGGGCAATTTCATTTTTAGAAATCCCTGCAAAGCTTAAAACCACTCTGGTATGACCACCTAAGGGAGAAGTGGGAGAAACTAAAATTCCAGCTTTAGCTGCACTTATGCAAAGCTCTTTAGAAGTAGCATCAGACTTAAGTGTAAGTATGATTGACAGTGAAGTTTCCAAGAGGGTAATGTCCATTATCCCCTTTAGATTGTTTTCTAGAGCTGAATATAACATCTGACTTTTTGTGTAATATAGTTTTCTTAATCTTCTCAGATGTTTTTCAAGATGTCCCTGAAGTATATATTCTGCAAGGGCAAGCTGTTCAATCTTGCTTGCTGTCTGATTATAAAATTGTGAACGCTGCTTATATTCCTTTAATAAAACTTCCGGTAAAACCATGTATGATATTCTCACCGAAGGTAGAAGGAGTTTTGAAAAGCTTCCAAGATAAATTATCCTTTCTCTGTTCATCCCTTGAAGAGCTGGTAGAGGTCGAGCTCTATACCTAAGCTCTCCGTTATAATCGTCTTCTAATATAAAGGCTCCAGGTTTACTTTTCAACCATTTAAGCAGTTGATCTCTTCTTCCTGTTAAGGTGGAGGCGTTACTTTTTGGTCTGTTAGAAGGAAGGTCCAGCAGTATATCTGCATTACTTTCCTCGAGCTCTTTAGGAAGTATGCCATCAGCATCTCCGGGGAGATGACATATTGGAAAACCAAAGTCATTAAATATCTGTTCTGCTTGCTTAAATCCAGGGCTTTCAATGGCAATACAGCACTTATCTAAAAGCCCGCAGAGAAGGGTGAAAAGAGGTTGAATTCCTGCCCCTATAACTATATTATCAGGGTTTGAATGAACTCCCCTTGAAATATAGCTGTATTCCGATAATGCTTCTCTTAAAGCATATTCTCCCTGTGGTTCTCCGTAGGATGTTATTTCCTTCTGCCGATTAAGTACTCCCCTAAGATGCTTCTTCCAAAGGGTGATATCAGCGGCAGATGAATCTATCCTGCTGCTTCCAAAGTCATATATTATATTATCTTCCTTTTGAATGGATTTTTCTTTTCTTTCTTTATTGATAAAGTAAGAAAGCTCACGGACATAATAGCCTTTTTGAGGCTTGTTTTCTATATAGCCTTCTATACAGAGCTGATTATAGGCTGTTTCAACTGTGGTACGGCTGACGTTGAGTTCTGAAGCAGCCTTGCGTATGGATAGAAGCCTGGTGTTCTTTTTTAGCTGACCATTTTGTATAGCACTTTTAACTGATTCATAAAGCTGTTTATAAAGCGGAACAGCTAAGTGATAATCTAACTGTAAAAAATCGTAAAGCATAATATCCTCCTATAACTTTCAAACTGTCCTTATAAAAATAATATAAACTGTATATTTTAATATGTACAGTTATTAATTATAATAATATCACAGTTAACTGGAATTAACTAATAGGAGAGAGTTTATATGAGATATGAAGAACAGATGCAATTAAACAGAAATCTTGCTCAAATGCTTAAGGGCGGAGTGATAATGGATGTAACTACCCCTGAGCAGGCAAAGATTGCTGAGGCTGCAGGAGCTTGTGCGGTTATGGCTTTAGAGCGGATACCTGCAGATATTCGTGCTGCAGGTGGAGTAGCTAGGATGAGCGATCCTAAAATGATCAAGGAGATACAATCCGCTGTAAGTATCCCTGTTATGGCAAAATGCCGTATAGGTCATATTATGGAGGCTAGAATTTTAGAGGCTATAGAAATTGATTATATAGATGAAAGCGAAGTTCTGAGTCCTGCGGATGATGTATATCATATCAACAAAGCAGAATTCAGAGTCCCTTTTGTCTGTGGTGCAAGAAATTTAGGCGAAGCGCTGAGACGTATAAATGAGGGCGCTTCAATGATAAGAACCAAAGGAGAGCCTGGAACAGGAGACGTAGTACAAGCTGTTAGACATATGAGAAGTTTAAACAGTGAAATAAGAGGTCTTGTATCTATGAGAAAGGATGAACTTTATGAAGCTGCAAAGGAGCTTCAGGTACCATATAATCTAGCTGAGTATGTTCATGAAAATGGAAAACTGCCAGTGGTTAATTTTGCGGCAGGAGGAGTTGCCACCCCTGCAGATGCTGCTTTAATGATGCACCTTGGTGCTGAAGGAGTATTCGTAGGCAGCGGAATTTTTAAATCAGGAAATCCTGAAAAAAGAGCTGCGGCAATCGTTAAAGCTGTTACTAACTATATGGATCCCTATGTTCTTGCTGAGATTTCTGAAGACTTAGGAGAGGCTATGGTAGGTATAAATGAAGATGAGATATCCCTGCTTATGGCGGAAAGAGGCAGATAATTTCTATGAAAAGAGATATAAATATTGGTGTTTTAGCACTTCAGGGAGCTTTTGCTGAACACATTAATATGTTGAAAAAATTAGATGTGCCCTGCTTTGAAATACGGCAGCATGGTGATTTGACCCTTCCCATGGATGGACTTATACTCCCTGGAGGCGAAAGTACTGTACAGGGAAAGCTCCTCAAGGAGCTTGGTATGTTTGATGAGCTCAGAGAAAGGATAATGAAGGGTCTACCGGTTTATGGAACCTGTGCAGGGCTGCTGCTTCTG
>NZ_CCXI01000016.1 GCF_000820705.1 Clostridium polynesiense
TATAAAAAAAGGATTGTTTGTCTGATAAATTCTATGTTTCAATGCCTTTTATACGTGCGCCTTATATAGCGGAAGCAGGAGAGGGAGTTGAAGTTTTAGCTGAAGTGGATAATCATGTTGTAGCGGCAAGAGAAAAGAATATGCTGGTTACCTCCTTTCATCCTGAGGTAACAGAAGATACAAGAATCCATGAGTATTTTATAGATATGGTATTAAAATCCTGAATAATAAGAAAGCGGCATTGACTTATTTGGTAAGGCAATGCCGCTTTTATATTTATATTCTGTTAGCTTCAATCCATTTATTTATAATTTTTTTAAGCTTATCACTGTCACGGTTTATTTGAACCATATCCATGAATTTAACAGAAGCTCTGTCTGATGTGATCCAATTTAATAATCCTGTTGAATCCTCAAAAAGATGCTCTCTGTCTAAAGTATCCTTCACTTTTGCTCCGCAGTGGAAAATAAGCTGAAAAAATCCTTTTCCGTGGAGATTTAAAGTAAAGTAATCCTGATTTTCAAAGCAGAAGCTTGGTGAATTCCATTTAATATGTTCCGTAATATAGGGATTTGAATTTAAAACTATACTCCTGACTTCCTCTATTTCTTTTTTTAAAGGATGTTGGAGTTTTTTTAAATAATCCGCTACTTCCTGAGGTCTTGTTGATGTTTGCGAAAGATTCTTTTTTTCGCACATAATTATTACCTCCTGTAAAGATTTGCTTCTAGACTTTATAGAATTATTTATGATATTATATAAGATATGTTAAAATTATAAACAATACCCCCATTATACTTATAGAGGGTAATTTTTATTTTATTATATTTTTATTCAACTGTCAAATGTTTTTTAAAAATAATTTAAGGAGGTATAAAATGACAGCTAAATTTATATTTGTTACAGGAGGAGTAGTTTCTTCATTGGGAAAAGGAATAACTGCTGCATCTTTAGGAAGGCTGCTTAAAGATAGAGGTTTAAGCATTTCTATTCTAAAGTTAGACCCTTATTTAAACATAGATCCAGGGACTATGAGTCCCTATCAGCATGGAGAGGTATTTGTTACGCAGGATGGTGCTGAAACAGACTTGGACATAGGTCATTATGAAAGATTTATAGACGAGGATTTATCCGGTCTTAACAATGTAACTACAGGGAGTATATATCAATCTGTTATAGCAAAAGAAAGAAGGGGAGAATACCTGGGAGGAACGGTGCAGGTGATTCCTCACATTACAAATGAAATAAAAGAAAGGGTGTATGCAGTTCTAAAGGAGAAACCGGTAGATTTAGTGATAACAGAAATAGGAGGAACTGTTGGGGATATAGAATCCCTCCCTTTTCTGGAGGCTGTGAGGCAGATTTATCAGGAAAAAGGAGGAGAAAATGTTTGTTTTATTCACGTTACTTTAGTGCCTTATCTTGGAAGGGCCGGTGAGCTTAAAACTAAGCCTACTCAGCATTCGGTAAAAGAATTAAGAGGAATAGGAATACAGCCTGACATAATTGTTTGCCGTACGGAAAAGAAAATCAGTAAGGATTTAAAGGATAAAATAGCTCTATTTTGCAATGTCGAAAGTGATAATGTAATTGAAAATATGGATGCAGATAACCTGTATGAAGTTCCTCTTATGCTTTTTGATGAAGGGTTGGATAGGAAAGTGTGCAGAAGGCTTAATCTAAACTGCGGAGAAATTCATAATTCAAATTGGGTAAACATGGTTAACAGAATTAAAAATTTATCCAGGAAAACTACTATTGCTTTAGTAGGTAAATATGTAGAGCTTCATGATGCATATTTATCTGTAGCAGAAGCTTTAAGTCATGGAGGTATAGAAGTAGATACTTTAGTGGAAATAAAATGGATAGATTCATCAATGGTGAATTATGAAAATGCTTCAGAAATTTTTAAAGGAATAAATGGAATTATTGTGCCGGGAGGATTCGGATGTAGAGGTATTGAAGGTAAAATAGAGTCTGCAAAATATGCAAGGGAAAACAATATACCTTTTTTGGGAATATGCTTAGGGATGCAGTGTGCAGCTGTAGAGTTCGCAAAAAATGCACTGAAGCTTAAAGATGCCGGTACTTCCGAGATAAATCCGGAAATTCTTAACCCTATTATTCATTTAATGAAAGATCAAAAGGGAATAGATGAAAAAGGAGGAACCATGAGGCTTGGAGAATACTCATGCAGCCTTGACAAAAATACTAAGGCATATGAAGCTTACGGAAAAGAAATAATATATGAAAGACACAGGCACAGATATGAGTTTAACAATAAATACAGAAAAGCATTCATAGATGGGGGAATGATTTTATCGGGAATTAATGAAGATAAAGAACTGGTGGAAATAATTGAATTAAAGAATCATCCTTGGTTTATTGGTGTGCAGTTTCATCCGGAACTAAAATCAAGACCTAATAATCCTCATCCTTTATTTAAGTCTTTCATTCAAGCTTCGGTAAGCAATCTGTCGAAGTGATTTAATTATTTTAATTTATTTTTAGAAGGATTTTAATTAAATTTGTAGAATTATAATAATTAAGAAATTTTTACTTATTATAATTGTGTTATGAAAAATATGCTTAATATTAAAGTGAGTAAAGATTTATCTTTACTCACTTTATAATTTAAAAATCATTTTCTGCGGGGTTTAGTTTTACTAAAAAGTAAGCTATATATTTCTATAAATTAAAATTATATATAAAAATGGTTATTTTTATTGTATAACTTGTTTTTTTAGATTATTATTAGCTTATATAAGAGATAATTATTTGTTTTATTGTTATAATTATGGAATAAGAGTAAATAATTATGAATATACTTACCGCCTTCCTTAAAATCTTTTAAAATCCCTATATTATATAACTAGTTTACTTGTATTTTATTTATAACGGAGGTGCAATTTTGAATTTAGAAAACGTTAATGATATGACATTGATTGAATTAAAAGATGTAGCAAAAAACCTGGGATTAAAAAACATTTCAAAACTAAAGAAAAGTGAGCTTCAGCAGGAAATACTTAAGCATATACCTAAAACCATAGAGGTTGGAGGTGTAAAACTTACGGAGAAAATTTCCCCTAAAAATGAAGCTAAAGCTCAGGAGAGTGTAAAATCCGTTTCTTCATACACTGAAACTCCTCCTCAGCAGAGTGTAAAAGCAGTTTATTCACATACGGAAACCCTTCCTCAGCAGGGAGAGGAAAAAAAGGAAAGGCTTAGAGAAATGATAAGTGATTCTGAAAAAGCGCGCGGAGTATTAGAAATCCAGGATACTAATAATTTTGGATTTTTAAGGTGCAAAAATTATTTAAGCGGAGACGATGACGTATATGTTTCTCCATCTCAAATACGCAGATTCAACCTTCAAACCGGTGATGAGGTTGAAGGAAAGGTCAGGCTTCCAAAGGAAGGAGAAAAGTTTAAGGCTCTTCTATATGTAGATATGGTAAATGGAGAATCCCCTGAAAAAGCTATAGGCAGAAAGCCTTTTGAATATCTTACACCTATATACCCTGAAGAGAGGTTAAGGTTAGAAACCCACAATGAAAAGGATCTTTCCTCAAGGCTTATGGATATTATTTGTCCTATAGGCAAGGGACAAAGAGGAATTATAGTTGCTCCTCCCAAAGCTGGGAAAACAACACTTTTGAAAAAAATAGCACAAAACATATCTCATAATTATCCTGATATAAAGCTTATTGTACTGCTAATCGACGAAAGACCGGAGGAGGTTACAGACATGCAGAGGTCCATCAATGGGGAAGTAATATACTCTACCTTTGATGAAGAACCTCAAAACCACATTAAGGTTGCTCAGATGGTGTTGGAAAGAGCAAAGAGAATTGTGGAAATGGGCAAGGATGTGGTTATACTTATGGACAGTATTACTAGGTTGTCCAGGGCATATAATCTTACAATTACACCTACAGGAAGAACTTTATCCGGAGGTCTAGATCCGGGAGCACTAATAATGCCTAAAAAGTTTTTTGGGGCAGCCAGAAATATTGAAGAAGGCGGAAGTTTGACAATTTTGGCAACAGCCTTAGTAGAAACCGGAAGCAGAATGGATGATATGATATTTGAAGAATTTAAAGGTACTGGAAACATGGAGGTTCATTTAGATAGAAAGCTCCAGGAAAGAAGAATTTTCCCTGCGGTAGACATATATAAATCAGGAACCAGAAAAGAAGATCTTTTGCTGGCTGATGAGGAAAAAGAAGTGGCTTTCAATATAAGAAAGATAATGTATAGGGATGGGAATATTGAAACCATAACTGAAAATCTTATTAATATGCTGTCTAAAACCAAAAACAATAAAGAATTTATAAGTGTTTTCCAAAAAACAAACCTTGAAAAATAAAACAAGCTCCTTAGGAGCTTGTTTTGCGTTCATAAGAATTTATCAACCGTTCTGATAAACTTACTATTTCATTTATTGAATAATGTTTTGAGATTCTTCTTATATTATTTTTCATTTCCAGAAGTTTATCCGGATTTTCTATAAGAGAATTTAAAATGTTATTTATATTGTTGAGGTCCGGCTCATAAACGGCACAACCTATGGAAGATAAAAATTCTGCGTTTTCAGTTTCCTGGCCTGGTATAGCAAAAGGTATAATCATAGGTAAATTTTTAACCAAAGCTTCAGAAGCTGTAAGTCCTCCTGGTTTAGAAATTATTATATCTGATAATTCCATTAGAGAAGCTACAGCGGTGGTAAAGCCGAAAATATGAATCTTTTTGTCAAGTGGCGGATTCATAAAAGCTTCTTCTAAATTTGACTTCAATTCTGAGTTGTTTCCACAAACAACGGTTATTCTAAGCTTATGTTTGTTTTTCATTAATCTCTCAAGCACATAGAAAATATTATTGAGACCCATGCTCCCTCCCATAAGAAGAATATTAAAATATTCATCTCTTTCCATACTTAAGAAAGCATCCGCCTTGGAAAAGAACTCCTGCTTAATAGGTATTCCATAAGGGAAAATCCTGTTTTCAGGTATTATTCCTTCGCTCATCTTTTTCTTTGTATATTCACTTGCTGTAATATAAGCATCCACATAAGGACTTATATATGTGGAATGAGCCTTAAAGTCAGTGACTATAGATATGAAGGGGATATCTATCAGCTTATGCTTTTTTAAAGATGAAATTATATTAACGGAAAGAGGATGAGTTCCGATTATTATATCGGGACTGCATTGAGTAATATAATAATAAACCTTATTTTCTGTATGCATAAAAGCCAGCTTTAAACTGGAATTAATTTTTGCGAAATTAGTGATCTTATATATCCCGCCGTATACCTTAGGGGTTTTAGATACTAATAATTCATATCCCCCTACTATGCAGCGAGTTAAAAATTTACTATTATTATCTAAAAAGTCGTATTTTATGACTTCATAACCGCGCTTAACAAAGGTATCTTTTAATGAATCAGCAGCTTGATTATGTCCTTGTCCTGTAGATGTAGTCAATATTAATACCTTCTTCATTTTTGCATTACTCTCCATATAAAAAATAGTTTGTTATATATTTAGTTTATCATTTATATAAAAGTTGTAAAGGATAAACGGAAATGTTAAGAATAACTTAAGGAAGATTTAAGTTTTAAAAAGTTAATGGGAAAGACCTAGTCTTTCCCATTAGCGGAGATTATTTTTCATTGTTAAGATTAAATTTCCTGTTGAATCTCTCTACTCTTCCACCAACGTCAACAATCTTTTGCTTTCCAGTGAAGAAAGGATGGCATTTTGAGCATATTTCAACTTTTAATTCATTTTTTATAGAACCAGTTGTAAATGTATTTCCACATGCACATTTAACTACTGCGTCATGGTTGTAATTTGGGTGTATGCCTTCTCTCATTTATTTCACCTCTTTCAAGATATAAAAGTCCTTATTTTTAACCTCATTAGTATAACATGTTTTAACAAATAGAGTCAATACATAGTAAGGGAGTTTTATTATAAATTCTCCTTTTTATAGAGCTTTTTAAATGCTATAATCATTATAGTATAATTTCATGCTGAAAGGATGTATAATTTATGGCAAAACTATATTTTAGATATGGAGCAATGAATTCAGGAAAATCTACAAGCTTAATGCAGGTGGCATATAATTATGAAGAAAGAGGAATGAAGGTGCTGATAATTAAGCCTATGACTGATAAAAAGGGAGGCGAAATGCTTCTTTCAAGGCTAGGGGTAGAAAGACTTGTAGATCTTGTTATTGAGGATGACCAGGATATTTATAAAAGCATTAATGACCTTTTGCAGGACCATAAAGAAATACATTGCATTTTAGCGGATGAAGTACAGTTTTTTAAAAAACATCATATAGATGAACTTTTTAAAATCGCAGTATTGCTTGATATACCGGTGATATGCTATGGATTGAGAACGGATTTTCTTATGAACGGTTTTGAAGGAAGCGAAAGACTTTTGCTCCTTGCTCACAGTATAGAAGAGATGAAAACTATATGTACATGCGGAAGAAAGGCAATATTAAACGGAAGGAAAATAAATGGCAAGTATGTTTTTCATGGAGAGCAGGTTGCCATTGATTTAATAGATAACGTAGAATATCAATCTCTCTGCGGAAAGTGCTATTTTAAATATAAAGAGCAGGCAGAGAAAGAAGAAGTTATGAAAGAGGAATTATTAAAATAAAGGATGGATACATATGAGAAAAACTGAAGTTGGAGGTCAGGCTGTAATTGAAGGGGTAATGATGAGAGGCCTTAAAGGCACTGCTACAGCGGTGAGAACTCCTGAGGGCAAAATTCAGGTTAACTTTGAAAAAAGAGTTCCTGCAAGTAAAAAGAATAAATTTTTATCCCTTCCTGTTATAAGGGGATTTGTAGCTCTCATTGACTCCCTTGTAATGGGTATGCAGTCTTTAAATTTTTCTGCTTCATTTTTGGAAGAGGAAGGAGAACCTTCAAAGTTTGAGAAGTGGCTTGATGAAAAATTTAAAGAAAAAGGTGAAAAAATAATTTTAACTTTTTCCTTGATTATTTCTCTTGCCTTTGCTGTAGCTTTATTTTTCCTTCTGCCTACAGCTTTGACATCATTATTTAGAAGGTTTGGACTAGGGGTTTTATGGCTGAATTGTATTGAGGCAGCTATTAGGATCAGCATATTCCTTTTATATATTTATTTCATAGGTAAGATGGAGGATATAAGCAGAGTATTCGAATATCATGGAGCGGAACATAAGACTATATTCTGCTATGAAAACGAAGAAGAGCTCACTGTGGAAAATGTAAAAAAATATTCAAGGCTTCATCCAAGATGCGGGACTAACTTTTTATTCCTGGTTATGGTAGTAAGTATTATAATTTTTTCTTTTACAGGCTGGAAGTCTATGGGTGAAAGGTTTCTTTGGAGGATATTATTACTTCCAATTGTATCAGGGATAACCTTTGAGATAATAAAGTGGATGGGTAAAGGAAAAAATAAAATGGCTGAGGTCTTTGCGGCACCGGGATTAAAGCTGCAGCTTTTAACTACAAGAGAACCAGATGACTCTGAAATAGAAGTTGCAATTGCTGCATTAAAAGCCGCCGAAGGGATAAAGGAAACCATAGGAGAGTTGTTAGACAAAGGGGTTAAGGAGTTAAAAGTAGCTGATATAGATAGCTATTTGTTAGATGCCCAGCTCCTCTTAGGAAAGGTATTGAAGAAAGACAAGATATATATAATTACTCATAGGGAGGAAGAGGTTTCAAAGGCTTCTACTGAAGAGTATTTAGAATATATTGAAATGAGAAAAAATAAGATGCCTATAAAGTATATCTTAAAGCAGTGCGAATTTATGGGTATTGATTTATATATTAAAGAAGGAGTTTTAATACCAAGACCAGATACTGAGATTTTGGTAGAAAAGGTTCTTGAACATATTAAACCAGAGGGTTCAGCTTTAATATGTGACCTGTGCTGCGGCAGTGGAGCTATAGGAATTTCTTTAGCTAAATTCAGGCCTGGAGTAAAGGTTCAATGTATAGATATTTCTGAAAGGGCAGAGGAGGTTACAAAAATAAACATCCAGAAGCTTGACCTTGGAGATAGGGTTACCTTTATCAAAAGCGATTTGCTGGAGGAGGCTTTAATTGAAAATAAAACATATGATATAATTGTATCGAATCCCCCTTATATTAAGGAAGAGGATATAAATACCCTTATGGAGGATGTTAAAAATTATGAACCGCATTTAGCTTTAAACGGTGGAAAGGATGGACTTGACTTTTATAGAAAAATCACAGAACAATCAAGTACCCTTTTAAAAAATGGAGGAATGCTTGCTTATGAAACAGGATATAATCAAAGAGAAGAGGTTATAGAGATATTAGAGCATTATGGTTTTAAAGAAATAATAAGCGGCAGTGATTTAGGAGGTAACCATCGTGTAGTAATAGGTTTTAAAAGAAGCGATATTGATTAGTGTTAAAATGAATGTTATAATATAAAACTATGAAAAAAATATATACGGAGTGATAATATGATACTTGATAGACTTAACTTTATTGAAAACAAGTACGAAGAGTTATCAGTTAAAATCAGTGATCCAAGCATAATGGCAAACCAGAAGGAATGGCAGAAGCTGTGCAAGGAGCATGCTGAGCTTGAGACTGTTGTTAATGAATACAAGCAATATAAATCAGTTATAGAGGAAATTGAAAGTAGTAAAGAGCTTTTGAGTGAAGAAAACGATCCTGATATGAAAGAAATGATTCAGGAGGAAATTAAAGAATTAACAGCTAAAGAGCAGGAGCTTGAAAACAATCTTCAAATACTGCTTCTTCCAAAGGATCCAAATGATGATAAGAACGTATTTGTAGAAATAAGAGGAGGAGCAGGGGGAGAAGAAGCTGCTCTATTTGCTTCAAATCTATTCAGAATGTATACAAGATATGCAGAAAACCAAAGGTGGAAAGTAGAGCTTATGAGCTCTAATGAGACTGACATCGGAGGATTAAAAGAAGTTGTTTTCATGATTAAAGGTGTAGGTGCATACAGTAAGCTTAAATATGAAAGCGGAGTTCATAGAGTACAGAGAGTTCCTGATACAGAATCCAGCGGCAGAATACACACCTCTACTGCTACTGTAGCGGTGCTCCCTGAAGTAGAAGATGTAGACATAGACATAAATGAAAAAGATTTGAGAATAGATGTTTATAGATCCTCAGGACACGGCGGACAAAGCGTTAATACAACGGATTCAGCGGTAAGAATCACACATCTTCCTACCGGTTTAGTGGTATCCTGTCAGGATGAAAAGTCTCAGCTTAAAAATAAAGAAAAAGCTATGAAGGTTCTTATGGCAAGGCTTTATGAGATGGCTGAACAGGAAAGGATGGCGGGAATCGCTGAAGATAGGAAAAGTCAGGTTGGTACGGGGGATAGAAGTGAGAGAATAAGAACCTATAACTATCCTCAGGGCAGGGTTACAGATCATAGAATAGGATTAACTTTATATAAGCTTGAATCCTTTTTAAATGGTGATTTGGATGAAATGCTCAATGCTTTAATAACATACGATCAATCTGAAAAAATGAAGGCTATGGGAAATAGCAGCGAATTTTAATATCAAGGAGATGCTGCAGAGGAATTTAACCTGAATTTCCTCTGCAAAACCTCCTTTTTTTATTAAAATCACCGTGAATTTTCATATATTTACTTTGTACTTAAATAAATTACAAGGTATTTTCTCCTTAATTTTACATTTTAAATCTAAATTTATAATTATCTTTCCCGAGGTGTTTTAATGAATATTTATAAAGCTTATGATAAACAGAGAAAAAATTATAAGCGGTTTAATTTTTTAATGATATTTTTATTTATATTTCTTCCTGCTGCCCTGTATATTACAGGTAAAACTGATATGTTTTTCTTAAGCTATCTTGTTTTTATTGAAGTATTAATTTTAACTGCACTTATCCTTTCAAAGGATAATGACACTTTGGAGTTTGATTTAAAAGGGGATAAAATTTCATTAAAATCAGGATTTTTTAAAAAAAGCTATTATATATACTGCGATAAAGTAGCAGCAGTACACTGTGAAAAGAGCTATGAAGAGCTTCAAATAATAATTTTAACCACTCAAATATCCAGAAATAAATCTTTAAAGCCAATTACAGAGAACTTTATGAAAAAATTTCCTCAAGTGGCTGAAGAGTATATGAGACTTAAAAAGATTAACCCTGAATTTGAATACTTCTATTACATTATTAAAAAGGGTGGCTTTTTAAAATATGACCTCTTAGATATGTTGTTTAAGAACTGTGTAAAAGCGGTTTTCACGGAAAACAGCATAAATAATATAAAGATGATAAGATACTAAAATATACATATAAAGTTATATTCCTCTTAATCGCCCAATATTATTAAATAGGCAGAATAAGGGGGATTTTTATGTTTAAATATATTTATATTATTATACTTTCCATGAGTATATCATTGGCAGGTACAATGCTGGGGGCTTCAATAGGAGTGATAATCAAACGTCCAAGCAAAAGATTATTAGGTATTATCATGGGCTTTGCGGCAGGGCTTATGCTTGCGGTAGTGGTTTTTGAACTTATTCCTGAAGCGGTGAATATGATAGGTGTGCCTTTTACCATAATACTATATTTTTTAGGAATCATAATTATATTGGGTATAGAAAAGGCTGTAAATAAAAGGATGATGAGAGCAAATAATTATATAAAAGTTGCATTTATAACAGCAATAGGATTAATGCTCCACAATCTTCCTGAGGGTATAATTATGGGCTGTGGATTTTTGGTGGATAAAAATTTAGGTTTAGGTATGAGTGCTATAATTGCAATCCATGATATACCTGAGGGGATTGCTGTTACTGCTCCCCTTATGGCATCCAAGGTTAAAAACGAAAAGATATTAACCTATGCTTTTCTTACAGCTTTACCTACGGCCTTAGGAGCAGCTATAGGAGTTATGGCTGGCAGGGTTTCTGATTTATCTTTAGGAATCTGCCTGGCTCTTGCATCAGGTATAATGATGTATGTGGTTTTCTGCGAACTAATACCTGAATCCAACAGACTTTGGGAGGGGGTAGTAAATAGTATAAGCGTTATAATAGGTTTGACAATAGGCTTTATAATGATAAACTTAATTTAGAATATTATAATTTAATGCGTTAAAACAAAGAGAAGAGGGGAAAATGTTGAACACTAAAATGGCAGTTATAAAAGAAGATGATTTTAATTATGATGCTGTATTTGAAGCTGCGGAGGTAATTAGAGCCGGCGGATTGGTAGCTTTCCCCACAGAGACGGTATACGGGCTGGGAGCTGATGCGTTAAATTCTGAAGCAGTTAAAAAAATATTTGAAGCTAAAGGAAGGCCTCAGGATAATCCCCTGATAATTCATGTAGCGGATAAGGATATTAAAAAATATGCGGAGAATATATCTCCTATAGCGGAAGAACTTATAAATAAATTTTGGCCTGGACCTCTTACAATAATATTAAGTAAGTCTTCAATAATACCTTTTGTTACCAGTGCAAATCTAAATACTGTAGGCATAAGGATGCCAGCTTCAAAAATAGCTTTAGAGCTTATAAAAGCAAGCGGAGTTCCGATAGCAGCTCCTTCAGCTAACATAAGCGGAAGACCGAGCCCTACAGATTTTGAAAGATGCGTTGAAGATCTGAATGGAAAAGTAGATTACATCCTTGGAGGAAATATAAGTGAAGTGGGACTGGAATCCACCATAGTGGATTGCACCGTTAATCCTCCCTGTGTATTAAGACCTGGAGCTGTAACCTTAGAAATGCTTAAGGCAATTCATAAAGATATATATATAGACCCTGCTGTTATGAAGAAGCCTGCAGAAAATCTTAAACCTAAAGCTCCTGGGATGAAGTATAGACATTATGCTCCAAAAGCAAAAGTGAAAATAATAGAAGGAGATTTGAAAAAAACTATTGAAAAAATTAATGAAATGGTGTTAAATTATATAGATGAAAATTTAAAAGTCGGAATAATGGCAACTGATGAGTCACTTCCTTTCTATAAATTTGGAGAAGTTATTTCTTTAGGAAGCAGAAAGGATCTTAACAGTATAGCTCAAAACTTATTTGAAACCCTGAGAACCTTTGATGATAAAAATGTAGATGTCATTTTATCAGAAGCCTTTATTAGGGAAGGAATAGGAATAGCTATTATGAACAGACTCACTAAAGCTGCAGGGTTCGATATTATTACATTGGATTAAGGAGGAAATATGAAGGTTTTATTTGTTTGCACCGGTAATACATGCAGAAGTGTTATGGCTGAAGCTATTTTTAACAGCATAAGTGAAACAGAAGACATTAAAGCCTATTCTGCAGGAGTTTCTCCAATACCAGGAAGCATAGCATCATCTCATGCCGCGGAGCTTGTAGTTAACAATTTGAATCAAAATATATCTTCCAGAAAAGCGGTTCAGTTGACTGAGGAAATGTTGAAAGAAACAGATTTAATCCTCACCATGACAGAATATATAAGGGACGTTATTAATTTTAAATATCCTGCATATTCTCATAAAGTTTATGCTTTAAATCAGTATGTCGGCGAAAAGGGCGATATTATAGATCCCTACGGCGGCAGTGTTGATGTTTATAAAAAAACTTACAAGGATTTAGAAAATAAAATATTCTTATTATTTAAAAAAATAAAAGGAGATAGGGGTTATAGGCTTACTATCTCTTTTTTAATAAATATGGAGGTGTAATCAATGAAATTAGCAATTGGAAGTGATCATGGCGGCTTTAGACTAAAAGGAGAAGTAATAGAACATCTTAAAGCTAAAGGAATAGGATTTAAGGATTATGGAACCTTCAGCGAAGCGTCCTGCGATTATCCTGATGTAGCTACAGAAGTTGCAGAAGCTGTAGCTCAGGGAGAATATGATTTAGGAATATTAATATGCGGCACTGGAATAGGAATTGGAATAGCAGCCAATAAAGTTCCTGGAGTAAGGGCAGCTCTCTGTCATGATACCTTTAGTGCTCATGCCTGCAGAGAACATAACAATGCAAATATACTTACTATGGGTGAAAGAATAATAGGAACAGGTCTTGCTTTAGAAATAGTTGATACTTTCTTAAACAGTAACTTTGAAGGTGACAGGCATTTAAGAAGAATAAATAAGATTGCAGATATAGAAAATAAATATAAAAAATAAACTACTTAGGGGGAATCTATAATGAGTAAAGTTACACAGATATCACATCCATTAATACTACACAAATTAGCATTTATAAGAGATAAGAATACAGGAGCTAAGGATTTTAGGGAATTAGTAGAAGAAGTAGCAATGCTCATGGCCTATGAAGTAACCAGAGATCTTCAGACTGAAGAAATCGAAATTGAAACACCTATATGCGTTACTAAATGCAAAGTGTTATCCGGTAAGAAAATGGCCATAGTTCCAATACTTAGAGCTGGATTAGGAATGGTTGATGGGATGCTTAAGCTTATACCAGCTGCTAAGGTTGGACATATTGGTCTCTACAGAGACGAAGAAACACTTCAGCCTGTGGAATATTTTTGTAAGCTTCCTCAGGACATATCTGAAAGGGACGTTATAGTGGTAGACCCAATGCTGGCTACAGGAGGTTCTGCTGCAGATGCTATAACTCTTCTTAAGAAAAGAGGAGCTAAAAATATAAGGCTTGTTTGTTTGATAAGCGCACCGGAAGGAATAAAGGTGGTTCAGGAAGCACATCCTGATGTAGACATGTATTTTGGTGCTATTGATGAAAGGCTTAATGAACAGGGATACATAGTTCCTGGACTAGGAGATGCAGGAGACAGATTATTCGGAACAAAATAATATTTATTCTGTATAACAAAGACTAAAAGTTTTACTTTTAGTCTTTGTCCCATGTTTACATTAACAAATTGGTAATGTATAATTATTTTGATTAACGGGTATTTTTACCTTAATGTGGATTATGTAGGATGGTGGACATGAAAGATTATCTGTTTTGGATACTGATTCCCGCTGTAATATCTTTTTTTATGGCGCCCTTAATGAAAAAGTTTTCTTTTTGGTTTAATGTGCTTGATATACCTTCGGATAATAGAAAGATACATAAAAATCCTATGCCTCTTTTAGGGGGAGTTGGGATTTATTTGTCTTTCATAGTAACTATATTCATTAATAAAGGTATTAATATAGATCGGGGAGATTTGGGAATTATAATAGGTGCAGCTGTTATTTTGATAGGAGGAGTATTAGATGATATATTCGATCTTAAACCTTATCAAAAGCTGATATTTCAGTTATCTGCATCCATTATCTTAATTATTTTTGGCATTAGCATTAAAAAGCTTACAAATCCTATGGGATTTTATGAGGATGCATACATAAATATTAACTATTTTTCAATACCTTTAACTTTATTATGGGTAGTGGGGATTACCAACGCAGTTAATCTAATAGACGGATTGGATGGATTGGCGGCAGGTATTTCTTTAATCGCCTGTATAACAATGTTTTTTGTATCTATTTTATCCGGCAGAGAATCAGCTGCCTTATTTACTGCTGTGCTCAGCGGAGCACTTATAGGTTTTTTACCGTATAATTTTAATCCTGCAGTAATTTTTTTAGGAGACAACGGAGCTCAGCTACTAGGCTTTTTACTTGCTTCAATATCAATTGAGGGAGCTATTAAGTCTGCAGCAGCTTTTTCCATAGTGGTTCCTATTTTAGCATTAGGACTTCCTATCTACGATACGCTTTTTGCTATGATTAGGAGAAAAATAAATGGGAAACCTATGTACCAGGCGGATAAAGGGCATCTTCACCACAGACTGCTGGAATTGGGGCTTTCTCAAAAACAGGCAGTTATAATAATGTATATAATCAGCGCTATATTAGGTGCCATATCAATTTTAGCCATGGAAATAAGCACTGTTAGTTCCTATATCTTATTATTAACTGTTATTATTTTCATAGGCTTTATTGCATGGAAAGCAGGCTTCTTTAACATAAGAGAATAACAAATTGTTGACTCACAGGAGGTTGAAATGAGTAAGATTAAAATTTTAACTATATTCGGAACAAGACCAGAGGCCATAAAAATGGCTCCGCTGGTAAAAGAATTAGAAAGAAGAGATGAATTTGAATCAAAGGTATGCGTTACTGCGCAGCACAGAGAGATGCTTGACCAAGTTTTAGATTTATTTGATATAATTCCGGATTATGACTTGAATATTATGAAAAGCAAGCAGTCGCTTACAGGAATCACAAACAGAGTATTAGAAGGATTAGAAGAAGTTTTTGAAAAAGAACAGCCTCATATGATTTTAGTTCACGGTGATACTACAACTACTTTTGGAGGTGCTTTAGCAGCATTCTATCAGCAGATTAAGGTTGGTCATGTGGAAGCTGGGCTCAGGACTTTTGATAAGTATTTTCCATTTCCGGAGGAGATGAACAGGAAGCTGACAGGAGCTATAGCAGATCTTCATTTTGCTCCTACAAAAGGTTCAAAAGAAAATCTTCTTAGAGAAGGTATTTCCGAGGATTGCATTTTAATAACTGGAAATACAGTTATCGATGCTATGACTCATACTGTTGAGGAAAATTATTTGTTTGATACTGAAGAGCTTAATTCCATTGATTACAGGAATAAAAAGGTAATCATGATTACTGCTCACAGAAGAGAAAACTGGGGTGAAGGTATAGAAAATATTTGTTATTCTCTTAACAAAATAATTGAGGAAAATGAAGATGCAGAAATAGTATATTTAGTGCATTTAAATCCTGTGGTAAAGGATGTAGTATATAGGCACTTATATGGGAAGGAAAGAATACACCTGCTTCCTCCTCTGGATACTAAGGAAACCCATAATTTAATGAATAAATGCTTTATGGTTATGACTGATTCTGGGGGACTTCAGGAAGAAGCTCCACACCTAGGCAAACCAGTATTGGTTTTGAGAGACGTAACAGAAAGACCTGAGGCTGTGGAGGCTGGTACTGTTAAATTGGTTGGAACGGAGCCTTCTGAAATCATAAAAGAAGCAAACCTTCTTTTAAAGGATGAAAAAGCATATGAAAGCATGAGTAAAGCAGTTAATCCTTATGGAGATGGAAAGGCGTCAGAAAGAATTGCCGATACTATTCTACATTATTTTGGAATAAAAGAAGAAAAAATAAAAGAGTTTGAATAACAGAGATAGTTAAAAAAATAACAATGTAATACGCTGTAATGGCATTTAAAGGCTTTTTTTGGGGGCTAGTCTTCTTTGATAGAAAAAATAAAAATGTTATAATTATGTAAATGATGTTTTTATATTAAATATATCGATGGTAAAGTAGGAGGTTTAGAAATGAGAGAAGTTGTTATAGTTAGTGCTGTTAGAACTGCACTAGGATCCTTCGGGGGCGCACTTAAGGATGTATCAGCTGCAGATTTAGGTGCTGTAGTAATCAAAGAAGCTGTAAAAAGAGCAGGTATAAAGCCAGAACAGGTGGATGAGGTTCTTTTTGGTAATGTTATTCAGGCTGGATCAGGACAAAATGTTGCAAGACAATCAAGCGTAAAAGCAGGACTGCCTGTAGAAGTTCCAGCAACCACTATAAATATGGTTTGCGGCTCAGGACTTAGGACAGTAGCTATGGCTGCCCAAATGATAAAACTTGGTGATGCTGATGTTATTGTAGCAGGAGGAACTGAAAATATGTCCGCTGCTCCATACGTGCTTAAAAATGCTAGATGGGGACAGAGAATGGGTGACGGAAAATTAGTAGATACCATGGTGTTAGATGGCCTCACAGATGCTTTCAACGGATACCACATGGGAATAACCGCTGAAAATATAGCTGAAAAATGGGGAATATCAAGAGAAGAGCAGGATGAATTTGCTGTTAACTCTCAAAATAAAGCGGAGGCAGCAATAAAGGCTGGAAGATTTAAAGATGAGATTGTACCTGTTGAAATACCACAAAGAAAAGGTGATCCTATAGTATTTGATACAGATGAATTCCCAAGGTTTGGAGCTAATACAGCATCTTTGGCCAAGCTAAAACCTGCATTTAAAAAAGATGGTACTGTAACAGCTGGTAATGCTTCCGGAATAAACGACGGTGCTGCAGCAATTATAGTAATGAGTGCAGATAAAGCACAGGAATTAGGGATAAAACCTCTTGCAAAAATACTTTCCTATGGTTCTAAAGGGTTAGATCCTGCTATTATGGGATATGGTCCTTTCCATGCTACAAAAGCAGCACTGGAAAAAGCAGGTCTTACAGTAGAAGATTTAGATTTAATAGAAGCAAATGAAGCTTTTGCAGCTCAAAGCATAGCAGTAGCAAAGGATTTAAACTTTGATATGAGCAAGGTAAATGTTAATGGTGGTGCTATTGCACTAGGACATCCAGTAGGAGCGTCGGGAGCGAGAATATTAGTAACATTATTGTATGAAATGGGGAAAAGAAGTG
>NZ_CCXI01000017.1 GCF_000820705.1 Clostridium polynesiense
GTGCTGACAAGGGCCTGGCCACTTTATGTATCGGCGGAGGCATGGGAACAGCATTAATAGTTGAGAGAGTTTAATTTAAGATAAAATAGTCAGTTCAGTGATACGCCCTTTTACACTAGACAGTTAAAATAATAAAACTGTTTATATAAAGGGAATATCAAATTTGAACTGACTATTTTTTATTGTTTTTATAGTTATATATAACAAACATTATACTCACCTTTTTTACTCAGAATTATATATTAATAATATATCAAAAGATTTATTTGATAATTCCCTGTATAGTTATAGAATTTGTTGTCCATAATCTATAATACAACAGGGGGTATAAAGATGTTAAAACATTTGTGTTATTCATTAATTTTAATTAGTATTCTTAATATTTCACAAGGATTAATGGGGTTTAAGGATATAGAAGAGTCAGATGTTTATTTAATGGAGAAGATATCTTCTAAAATAGAAATGGACATATGTGAAACCTCGGCAAAAGCGGTATACTGGAGCAGCAGAAATGCAGAAGAGGAAATAGAAAGGATAGGAAAAAGGTTCAAAGAAGAAGATTGTGAAGCAATCAACATTGAGGATAATTTTTATCATATGCATTTAAAAAAGGATAATACTTCCATGGAAATTATGGGGGTTAATCTTGAAGATAAATCACAGATAACAGTGAAAATAAACATAACTGAAAATGAAAATAATTTAATGAAGATTGAGAAAATTCTTCATGAATATACAGAAATTAAACCGGGAGAAGCTAAATATTTCAAATATCTTAAGGGAAAACTAAAACATAACAATATAGACTATTATAACGAAGAAATTATAAATATTTTAAGGTCTTATGGCGGAAGTTATATTTCCAGTATAAATATTCAAAATGGAATTACAGGAACTGCAGATATAGGAAAAGGGACTTCTAAGAAAGCAGTTAATTTAAATTACTCCATTTGTAATTACGATACAGGAAGTTATCTTTTAATAGGAACACCTATTCTTGATGAAATATATTAATATAAGCTGGAGGATAATATGGAAAAAATAATAGTAAATGGAGGGCAGAAGTTAAATGGGGAAGTAGAAATAAGTTCAGCGAAAAATTCAGTACTCCCTATTATAGCTGCAAGTATTCTCTGCAAAGATAAATGCGTTATAGAAAATGCACCTATGCTGGAAGATGTATATGTTATTTGTGACGTTCTGAGAGATTTGGGCTGTAAAGTAGATATAGATAAGGTTCAGAATAATATCATGGTAGATACTACAAATATAACCTTAAAGGATCCTAATATGGAACTTGTAAGAAAAATGAGAGCTTCCTTTTTAATTATGGGGCCAATGGTAGCTAGATTTGGACGGTTTAAACTTTCATTGCCCGGGGGATGTAATATTGGAAGCAGACCTATAGATCTGCATTTAAAAGGACTTAAAGCTTTAGGTGCTGAAGTTGATACAGGTCACGGATTTGTTGAAGTGGATGTGAAAAAATTGGTGGGGAATAAAATATATCTGGATTTTCCATCTGTGGGTGCTACGGAAAATATAATGATGGCAGCAGTATTTGCTCAGGGAGAAACTATAATCCAAAATGCAGCTGAAGAACCCGAAATATGCGATTTGGCAATGTTTTTGAATTCCATGGGTGCAAAGATACAGGGCGCAGGTTCAGGAACAATTAAGATATTCGGGGTAAAGGAGCTTAATTATACTTCCTATAAGCCTATATATGACAGAATAGAAGCAGGAACCTATATGGCTGCAGCTGCTATTACAAGAAGTAAAATTAAAGTAATAGGGGCTATAGAAGAGCATCTAAGACCTGTTATATCAAAGCTGCAGGAATGCGGAGTTACAATGGATATACAAAGTGACAGTATTTTGATAGACGGAAGTAACGCTTTTAAAGCAGTAGATATAAAAACTATGCCTTATCCGGGCTTTCCTACAGATATGCAGGCTCAAATGATGAGCTTACTTTCATTGGGTTCTGGAACAAGCATTGTTACAGAAACTGTATTTGAAAATAGATTTATGCATGTATCTGAGCTTTGCAGAATGGGTGCTAATATTAAAATAGATGGAAGAGTAGCTGTGATAGATGGTGTTAATAAGCTTACCGGATGTGAAGTTAAAGCTTCTGATTTAAGAGCGGGAGCAGCACTGATATTAGCAGGACTTGCTGCTGAGGGAATGACTTGTATTGGAGATATATATCATATAGACAGGGGTTATGTTGATATAGAGAAGAAGCTAAAAAGGCTTGGGGCAGATATAAAAAGAATAAATGAATAGAATAAACTAAATACTTTGTAATAAAAAACACACCTTTTTTATATAAATTAATATAAAGAAGGTGAATATATATGTACAGAAAAGTTTTAGATAAAAATCAGAATAAATTTTTTTGGGTAAAAATTATATCCATATCAGTAGTTTTTATGGTTTTATTCCTTTTAATTTTTAAGTTATGGAAAACCATTGAATATAAGCAAATAAAACAAGACTATGAAGTTAAAAAATTTATTCTTCAGGATGAAAGAAATCATGGTTTTAATGGAAATATAAAGGTATATATTTCTGAAGAAAATAAAACCGTAGAATTAAATATAGAGGATTACGTCATGGGAGTTCTCAGCGGAGAAATGCCTATTACTTTTGAATTAGAAGCTCTTAAAGCACAGGCAGTTGCTGCAAGAACTTATGCTTTAGCCAAGATGCTTAATAACTGCAGTGCTAGTAAAGGAGCTCACATATGTGACACTGTGCATTGTCAGGTTTATAAATCTAAAGATAAGAGGATGGCTTCCTGGCCTTCTAATAAGAAAGAAGAGTACTGGAACAAATTATCTAAAGCAGTGATGGAAACAGAAGGTCAGATATTAACCTATAACGGAGAGGTCGTATTAAATGCTCAGTATTTTTCTACAAGCTGGGGAAAAACTGAAAACAGCCAGGCAGTATTTGCAAAGGAGATTCCATATCTGAAATCTGTAGTAAGTGAAGGGGAAGAAATATCAAACAGATATAAAAGTAGTGCAAAAATTTCTTTAAGTGATTTTACTAAAGCTGTGAATGCCAAGTATCCTCAGTGCAAGCTTTCAACTTACAAGCTTAAAACTCAGGTTAAAATTATAAGCAGAAATGAAGGAGGATCCGTAAAAGATTTAAAGCTAGGAGAAATATCTATATCAGGAAAGGATTTTAGAAGCCTGTTTAATCTCAATTCTGCTAATTTTAATATAGTAATAGATAAAAATAATATTGAAATAAATTGTTTAGGTTATGGACATGGGGTAGGGATGAGCCAGTGGGGCGCTAATGTAATGGCTGGAAAAGGAAAAAGCTATTTAGAAATTCTCACACATTATTATACAGGAGTCAATGTGGAAAAAATAACCATTAACAAGGAAAATTAAAATGAAATATAACTTTTAAAATAGTTATATTATTTTATTCGTTTTCAAATAAAAACCAAAGGCTTAATTTTCATCAAGTCTTTGGTTTTTCTATACAATTAGAAGGTTTAAAGGATTTTTAAATACATTTTTTGTCTAAATTTATCGGAAAAAACAGGAAAAAAATTTAGTATTAAATGTATTTTTTAACTTGTTTTGGACAGACTACACAATGGAGGTGTTCATATGGACAAAAATTTCTTTCAAAGGTCTTCCAACTTTCTAAAGAAGGAAGGATTCTACGTACTATTGTTTGTCTGTCTGTGTATAGTTGCAGCTGTAGCAGCTGTAAGTACTCGAAATGCAAAGCTTAAGGCTTCTGAATTAGCTTCTTCACAAAATAAGGAAGTAGCTCAAGAGCAGAAGGAAGAATCTAAAAAGCAGCTTCCTAACGCAGATATGGTTAAAGAGACTACCAATACAAACAATACATCGTCAAAGACTCAAGGTTCTAAAACTGCACCGGTAACCAACACTTCAACAAAGTTCATAAATCCTGTAAAAGGTGATATCGTAAGAACCTATTCATATCCAAATGCTGTATGGTGTGAAACTATGGGACATCACAGAAGCATTAAAGGGATAGATATAGCTGCTAAAGTAGGAACTGACGTTTTAGCAGTGGCTGATGGGGTTGTTGAAGCAGTTGATAATGACAAAACCGAATTAGGACAGTATGTGCAGATAAAGCATGCAAACGGTTTAATAAGTGTATATTCGAACCTTGATGAAAAGATTTCTGTGAAAAAAGGCGATAAGGTTAAGCAGAATGATCCTATTGGTAAAGTTGGAAAAACAGCTACAACCTTTATTGAAGAAAAATATGGAGATCACTTGAATTTTCAGGTGATAAATACTGCTAAGAATGAGCAGGTTGATCCAACAGCATATTTATCTTTAAAAGTAGCTCCAAATAATAAGTAAACTTTTATCAGCCATTTTTCCCATTTGGCGAGAAATGGCTGATTATAAAGTAATCCATGGTAATAAAAATGCATATTAATAATTATAGCAATTAAGGAGGTAGCATTTTGAAAGACTACATCGAAGAAAGAGTTCTTGACGTGGCTAATTATATTATTGATTCAAAGGCTACAATTAGAAAAACAGCAAAGGTATTTGGTGTGAGCAAAAGTACTATTCATAAGGATATGACTGAAAGACTCCCAAAGCTTAATCCAGCCATAGCACAGGAGGCCAAGCTTATTTTAGATTTAAATAAAGCTGAAAGACATATTAGAGGTGGTAAAGCCACAAAATTAAAGTATAAAGCTATTGAAGGATAAAAATATTATCTGTATAATATTATAAGGGGAATTATGCAGAATAAAGTATATTTAAAATTTCACGAATAATGATGAATTTGGGAGTGACTGTGATATGTGGTTTTTGAGAATGGGAACAGATATGGGGATAGATTTAGGTACAGCCACAGTGCTGGTATATTTAAAAGGCAAAGGTGTTATATTAAAAGAACCTTCCGTTGTAGCTATCGATAAAAATACTAACAAAATATTAGCTGTAGGCGAAGAAGCCAGAAAAATGATAGGAAGGACCCCAGGTAATATTGTAGCAGTTCGTCCTTTGAGGGATGGTGTAATTTCAGACTACGATATAACGGAAAAAATGTTAAAGTATTTTATACGTAAGGCCTGCGGGAAAAGAAGAATTTCCGCACCTAAGGTAATGGTCTGTATACCATCTCAAGCCACTGAAGTTGAGAAAAGAGCAGTTATGGATGCTGCAAAAAATGCTGGTGCACGAAGGGTGTTTCTTATAGAAGAACCTCTTGCGGCTGCTGTAGGAGCTGGAATTGATATTGCCAAACCAATGGGGAATATGGTAGTTGATATTGGTGGAGGTACTACTGATATAGCCGTTATATCTTTAGGAGGAGTGGTAGTAAGATCCTCTATAAAAATAGCAGGAGATAAGTTTGATGAAGCTATAACAAAATACATAAGAAATAAGCACAAGTTAATGATAGGAGAAAGAACTTCTGAAGAGTTGAAAATTTCAGTAGGTTCCGCATATCCCGGATTAAGGGATGAATCTATGAATATAAAAGGCAGGAACCTTATTACGGGGCTTCCTGATAATGTACTGGTTACTACTTCTGAAATGGTTGAGGCACTTTCTGACACTGTTAAGATAATTGCAGAAAACGTTCATTCTGTTTTAGAAAAGACTCCTCCTGAGTTAGTAGCTGATATTATAGACAGTGGTATAGTCCTTACTGGAGGAGGTTCTCTTCTTTATGGATTGGATACCCTTATTGAAAAAGAAACTGGTGTTAAGGTGAATTTTGCAGAAGACACAGTTTCCTGCGTAGCATTAGGTACAGGTAAAGTTTTATCCTATCTTGATAAGCTTGAGGTTGCACTTTCTGAAAGCGAAGTATCCATGATTGAATAATATATACAATTAATAATAATTTTAATATCAGTAGATTACTTTAATCTAAGGACTCAGACAGCTGAATCCTTAGATTTTTTATTTGTTGTTTTTTAAAATTAGTATAGGATCTTTTAAAATAAAAATAGTAAAGTTAACTGTACTGGTGATTTAAATAAAATGAATAAATTATACCATCTACTATAACCTTTGCCATATCCATCACCAGGCTTAATCGTATGGTTCTGGAGGTGAATATTTCAGTACTGTCACAGGAATCAACTATGCCTATAATAGAAAATTCACCTACATCAGGAAGGGTTTTTCCTACTCCCTTTCCTGGATGAATTGAATAATCTCTGCAGTGTATCTCTCCTATAGAATTTTCTTCTCCAAGACAGGCATCGATGCCTAAAATATTACAATTAGGATGATTTGTTTTTATTTCACTGAGTTTTTTTTCTAAATTTAAAGCATGTATAGGAGAAGCTATAGTACCATAAACCGGTAGTGGTAAATGCTTTTCAGCAAGCATTGTGCCCACCAAGGGTCCTAGGCAGTCTCCTATGCATTTATCTGTTCCTATACATATAATAACAGTGCTGCTGTTTAAATAATTCTTTATAAAAAATGCAATGTCATAGTATGCAGCACTTGCGGTATGATGAATTTTTAATTTATCCAATAGCAATACACCCCCTTTTAATTTATATGAGATAAAAATGGCAAATATTAGAATAAAAAATGCTATATTTGGAAAAATATATATTAAGGGGTGAATATTAATGATAAAAAAAATATTATCTGTTCTTGCTTTAGCCATAACGGTTTTAAGCATAGTTATAATGACTCAGGAATTTGCACCCTCTGAAAAAGAGGATAAGGAACTGTTTAAAGACAGCTCTAACAGTATAAGTTCTTTAAAACCGGAGGTTAAAGATGAGAATAAGGAACAAAACAGCAAAGATAATAAAAAAGAAAATAATTTAAGCCTTAAAGAGGAGGAGAAAGAGGGGGGGGATAATCATGATATCAGCTCATATCAAGAAATAAAAAAGGAAGAGGAAAAATCCAACGAAAGGGAAGAAACAGCACCGGTTTTTAAAGTGCAAAAAGAGAAAATAAAAGATAAAATATCTTTTGAGGATAAAACAAAGCTTTTAGCGGTAGCAAGAAAACTGTCAATGATGGATTACGGCAAGATAATTGAAATAATGAATACCAGTGACGAAATGGACGGAGCCTCTCAGATATTTCAAATTTTGAAGACAAGGCTTAAGGAAGAGGATTATAAAAAGGTTACAGAAATATTGGAACCATACATTTATGTGAAAAATATAGAAAAAAACCTATCCATGGAAAAGAATTAAATTGATTAAATTTTAATAATATTCATTAAAAAATAGTAATATTATTATATAAAAAAACTTTGTCAAATATACATTTTGAATAAAATTAAAGAAATAATAAGAAATAGAGAGGATGGAAGACTTAAATTAGTAATATTGACTTATATAAAAGCTTGAAATATAATGTATATGAATGTATACTAATTCTTGTTGGTCGGCTCAAAAGGCTGATAACAAAAGGAGGAGTTCCCGAGTGGCTAAAGGGGGCAGACTGTAAATCTGTTGGCAGTGCCTTCAGTGGTTCGAATCCACTCTCCTCCACCATTAATTAAATAGATAT
>NZ_CCXI01000018.1 GCF_000820705.1 Clostridium polynesiense
TCAGTGGTTCGAATCCACTCTCCTCCACCATTAATTAGATAGATATAATGCTGGCATGGCTCAACGGTAGAGCAGCTGACTTGTAATCAGCAGGTTGTAGGTTCGATTCCTATTGCCAGCTCCAAATGAGGAGGAGTTCCCGAGTGGCTAAAGGGGGCAGACTGTAAATCTGTTGGCAGTGCCTTCAGTGGTTCGAATCCACTCTCCTCCACCATTATATCTATATTTTGGGAGCATAGCTCAGCTGGGAGAGCATCTGCCTTACAAGCAGAGGGTCACAGGTTCGATCCCTGTTGTTCCCACCATTTAATTTAATCATGCTGGCATGGCTCAACGGTAGAGCAGCTGACTTGTAATCAGCAGGTTGTAGGTTCGATTCCTATTGCCAGCTCCAAGCATGGAGGAGTTCCCGAGTGGCTAAAGGGGGCAGACTGTAAATCTGTTGGCAGTGCCTTCAGTGGTTCGAATCCACTCTCCTCCACCATAAAAGACACTCCAACAAGTGTCTTTTATTATTAAAATTGAATTATAATGATTATACTCTTATCAAGAGAGGTGGAGGGAAAGGGCCCGATGAAACCCGGCAACCGATGTTATGTACATTATGGTGCCAATTCCTGCAGTTATACTGCGAGATAAGAGGAGATGCCGTTAAGCCTCTTCTCCGTGAAGAGGCTTTATTTATATAATTTTAAGAAAGGAGTGAATAATTGTTTTTGATTTATATATCAAAAGCAGAACATTATGAAGAGATTATTTACATCTGAATCAGTAACTGAAGGACATCCAGATAAAATTTGCGACCAAATATCCGATGCGGTTTTGGATGCTATACTTGATAAAGATCCTAATGCAAGAGTAGCTTGTGAAACTGCTGTTACCACAGGAATGGTAATGGTAATGGGAGAAATCACTACAAATTGTTATGTAGATATACCAAAGCTGGTTAGAGAAACTGTAAGAGAAATTGGCTATGATAGAGCAAAATATGGTTTTGATTGTGATACATGTTCAGTATTAACCTCCATTGATGAGCAATCCTCTGATATAGCTATGGGAGTTAATGAGGCGCTGGAATCTAAAAAAGGAGAGATTGATAAAGAGGAAGCTGTAGGTGCAGGTGACCAAGGTATGATGTTTGGATTTGCTACCAATGAAACAGAAGAATATATGCCTCTTCCAATATCAATGGCTCACAAGCTTTCAAGAAGGTTGTCTGAAGTAAGAAAAAGCGGCATTCTTAACTACCTTAGACCTGATGGTAAGACTCAGGTAACTGTAGAGTATGAAGACAACAAGCCTGTAAGAATAGATGCTATAGTTGTATCAACTCAGCACGGACCTGAAGTTACTCAGGAGCAGATTCATGAAGATATAATGACTCATGTGATTAAAGCTACCGTACCTTCACATCTTATAGACAACAATACTAAGTTCTATATAAATCCAACAGGAAGATTTGTTATTGGAGGACCTCAGGGAGATTCAGGCTTAACAGGAAGAAAGATTATTGTTGATACATACGGAGGATACGGAAGACACGGTGGTGGAGCTTTCTCTGGTAAAGATCCTACAAAGGTTGACCGTTCAGCTGCCTATGCTGCCAGATGGGTGGCTAAGAATTTAGTTGCAGCAGGAGCCGCTGACAAGCTTGAAATAGAATTAGCATATGCTATAGGTGTAGCAAAGCCTGTTTCCATTGAAGTTGATACCTTTGGAACAGGAAAAATCTCCGATGATAAAATTGTTGAAATAGTTGAAAAGGTATTTGACTTAAGACCTTCAGTAATAATAAAAACTTTAGGATTAAGAAGGCCGATTTACAAACAAACAGCTTCTTACGGACATTTCGGAAGAACTGATTTGAACCTTCCTTGGGAAGAGTTAAATAAAGTAGATGAAATAAAGAAATATCTATAAAGGCTATCAGAATATTGAGCCCCCATAGAACCAAAGGTTCTATGGGGGCTTTTTACATAGAGCAGCAGTATCTACTGAAATTCAATTAATACATGACGATTTTTTCGAACCATTAAGGTTTTCTTTTTAATTACGATAAGAATAGAGGATTTTATTTGCATTTATTATTTATCTTATTGGTAAAATGTAAAATTAGAAGGGAGTATTATAAAATGAAAAAGGGAGCCATTGTGGAAAACTGTGAAGAAAAATATTTTGAGGAATACCCAGGTCTTAAGGAATTCTGTGAAAGAAAAAAACTGCTTCTTGGTTCTATAGTAATTCTTATGTATATACAGAAAATTTCTATAATCGGATTTATGGGAGGATTATCTATTGGTACTGTTATTCTTTCGATATTAGGAATATCTGTACCTGCTTCTCTTGCGATACTAGCATATGAGAAGAGTTGGAAATTCAGTATTCCGCTTTATTTTATTGGGGGATTTTATTTGCTTGATTTTTTAAAAGGTTATGATGTGATTTTATCAATAATTACGGAGTGTATTGTAAACTTTAACTCATCGGTATTATGGTATTTTTTAGTTTTGGTAAGTCAGTCATTATGCATGGTTTTAGCTTTACTGGGTGCAGGCTGGCTTACTCTTTCTCCAAAAAACAGGGAGTTTTCTAGAGTCGCTAGCGTGATGCGTAAGGAAATAAAGGATATTATTCTTAAAACATATAAAAAACGTAAAGCTTAATATAAGCTGTAAGGATAACGTTATTTTATAAGAATATCAAATTTAAAAATAATACTGATATACGAAGAAAATCCAACAACAGATGTTGTTGGATTTTTTTGATCCTAAGTATATACACATTGAAGAACTAGACTTTTTATATTTATAAATATTAATCTATAACTTTTCCGCCTATAATAACCTTTTTAATATTTATATCTTCATCAAATAAAATTAAATCAGCATCATAGCCTTCCTGAATCTTTCCTTTGTGGTCTTCGACGCCGCAGTGTTTAGCAGCGTTGTAGGAAGCCATTTTTACAATTTCATGAAGGGGATAAGAGGTATTAGCATAGACATTTTTTACTGCTCTGTCCAGTGTCAAAACTGAACCTGCTAAAGCACCGTTTGCTATTCTTGCCGCTCCCTTTGAAACTATAACCTCCTGACCGCCTAGGGAATATTTTCCGTCAGGCATGCTGCAGGCCATCATAGCATCTGAAACCAGCAGTACTTTGTCAAGACCTTTCTGCTTGTATGCAATCCTTAAAGAAGGATAGGAAACATGAATGCCATCAGATATTGTTTCCGTAGTGATATCAGTATCGAAGATTGCACCTACAGCACCGGGATCTCTGTGATGAAGGGGAGTCATGGCATTAAAAAGGTGAGTAGAATGACAAACACCGCATTTTATACCCTCTATAGCTTGGTCATATGTGGCTTTAGTATGTCCCATAGAAGCCCTTATGCCCTTTTCCTTTAGATATGCTATTAATTCCTTTGCGCCCTCTACCTCTGGAGCAAGGGTAACGCACACAACTGCGTCTTCGAATTCTCCGGTCATATATTTAAATGCCTCTATAGATGGAGAAAGTACATAGTTAGGGTTTTGAGCTCCTATCATAGCACTGTTTATAAATGGACCCTCTAAATGTACTCCTAACACATTTGCGCCTTCTGTACCTGTTTTTTTTGCCTCATAAATTGCTTTTACAGCAGTTTTTACCTCGTCCTTATCTACCGTCATAGTGGTTGGAAGAAAGGAGGTGGTTCCGTGTTTTGCTATAGCCTTGGCAATTACATTTAAGGCTTCATAGGAGCCTTCCATAGTATCTCTTCCACCGGCTCCGTGGATGTGAACATCTATAAATCCAGGTGACAGATAGGCACCCTCAGCATCTATTACCAAAGCATCTTCCTGACTTTCAGGATTTATTTTTTCAATTAAACCATTATTAACTTTGACTGAACCTTCTGAAATTTTATCTTCAAAAATAATTCTGCAATTTTTAATTATCAATGAAATCACCCCTTAGTATATATTGGTTATAATTAATATTATGGTTTATAATTAAGGTATATAATTATTATGGTATAATAATTATGATTTGTAAAGTTTTATAAGACTTTCATTATATCACGCGGGAGAGATTAAATGGAGCAGATTTCTGGATTAATAGAAGGTATAATATATAAAAATGAAGATAACGGATACGTGGTGGCAAAATTAGATAATGCTAAAGACAGCATAACTGTAGTTGGTTATGTGCCCTATATAAATGAGGGTCAGAATTTAAAGCTTACAGGGGAATGGGTAAAGCATCCTCAGTTTGGGACTCAGTTCAAAATAGCCAGCTGTGAAGAAGTAAGACCAACCACCTTAAACGGCATTGAAAAGTATCTCTCATCCGGAATTATAATGGGAATAGGCCCTGTCACAGCAAAAAAGATAGTTGATAAATTTGGTGAAGATACTTTAAAGGTTTTAGATGAGGACATACAGCGGTTAAGAGAAATAGAGGGGATTGGTAACAAAAAAATCGAAATAATTAAAGATTCATATAAGAAGCAGAGAGAAGTACAAAATATAATGATTTTTCTGCAAACCTACGGAGTAACACCTAATCAGTGTATGAAGATATATAAAAGATTTGGAAGCAGGTCTATAGAAATCGTTAAGCAAAATCCATATATTCTTACAGATGAGATATCGGGCATTGGTTTTAAAACAGCTGATAAGATTGCCAGAAATTTAGGTGTAGAACCGGATTCTCCTTTTAGAATTCAAAGCGGAATCAGATATGTAATAAATGAATTTTGTGCAGAAGGCAATACATATATGCCTTTAACCAAGCTTGTAGAAGAATCAGTAAAGATACTAAATGTAGAAAAAGTTAAGATAAATGAAGGAATATATAATACAGCAGCTGATTCTAAGATAATACTTGAAAATATTAATGGAGAAAATGCTGCTTTCAGTCTGCCATATTATTATTGTGAGCTGGGTATAACTAAGAACTTATTAAGCATAGCTCTCATAAAGTATGAAGATATAAATATAAATATAGAAGAAGAAATAAAAATATTTGAAAATGAAAATCATGTTTCTTTTGCGCCTTCCCAAAAGGAGGCTATAAAGGGGGCTTTAGAAAACGGAGTGGAAGTTATAACCGGAGGACCTGGAACTGGTAAAACCACCATTATTAAATGTATAACCCACATATTTGAAAAATGCGGGATGAGGGTAGTTATGGGAGCTCCCACAGGAAGGGCAGCTAAACGCATGTCTGAGTCCACCGGAAGAGAAGCTAAAACTATACACAGACTTTTAGAAATGGGAGTTACAGATGAAGAAATGTCTGTATTCTCTAAAGATGAAGATTCTCCTTTAGATTGTGATGTGGTAATAATTGATGAAGCTTCCATGATAGATGTTGTGCTTATGAATAACCTTTTAAAAGCAATCAAATCAGGAACAAGATTAGTTATAGTGGGAGATGTGGATCAGCTCCCTTCTGTAGGACCGGGAAATGTTTTAAAGGATATTATAAACAGCGGGTGTGCACCGGTGGTTCCTTTAAAAGAGATTTTCAGGCAGTCTAAAGAAAGTTTAATAACAATTAATGCCCATAAAATAAACCAGGGAGAAATGCCTATACTAAATGGCAGGGAAAGGGATTTTTATTTTATTAATGAAGAAAATCCTTCAATGATTCTTAAAACTCTTCTGGAACTTGTAGACAAAAGACTTCCTAAATTTAATAACCGCTGGGATAAACTAAAGCACATTCAAGTGCTTTCTCCTATGAAAAAAGGTAATTTAGGGGTGGTTAATTTAAATTTAAGGCTCCAGGAATTATTAAACACTTATAAAGAAAATAAACCTGAAAAATCCTATAAAGACTATGTCTTTAGGGTTGGTGATAAGGTTATGCAGGTCAAAAACAATTATACTTTAAAATGGGTTAGAATTTGCGGAAATGGAGAAAATGAAGGTGTAGGAGTATTTAACGGTGATATGGGAGTAATTGAATACATCGACGAGGATCAGGGCTCTGTTTCTGTAGTTTTCGATGAAGAAAGACGTGTTATTTATGATAATATTTCTTTAGACGAGCTAGAATTAGCCTATGCCATTACCATTCATAAAAGCCAGGGAAGTGAATTTCCTGTAATAATAATACCTGCTTTTATGGGTTCACCATTTCTCATGAACAGGAATCTTCTCTACACTGCAATTACCAGAGCAAAAGAATTTGTGGTGATAGTGGGGTCAATTAAGGCACTAAAATTTATGGTGGAAAATAATAGAAGTTTCGAAAGATTCTCTTCTTTAGAATGGAGAATATCTTCTGTTTTAAACAGTGGTATGATATCTAGGGATTAATGGGGGGAGTTTGTATGATTTCTGAGCCAATAAAAGAATTGGATGCTATGGGGTATATAAATAAGAAAATAAAAAATTGGTATACAGATAAAGAGGTATCAGTTTTGAATTTAGTCACCACTCCATACAATACATCCTCGGTTTTAGAAGATTTAATCAAAGAGCTTATAAATGAAAATAAAAAGGTGTTGTATATAACTAACAGGGAAGAAAAAAGCATAGAGGTTTTAAAACACTTTAAACAGGATAAAAGTATAAAAAGCTACAGCTATTTTAGAAGCGGGGATACTAATATAAACTCCCACATTATATTTACTAATCATGAAAATGCCATATATTTTAATAGAGATTTTGATTTAATAATTTATGACGATATAGAGGGGTACTCAAATTACTCTAAAATGGAGATTCAAGTGCTTTTAAACTTCTTATATAAATATTCGCCCAAGATTATAGCATATTCTATGGAGCCTATATTCTTAAACAGTACTGTTATCGAGGTTCCCTGCTTTAGAGGTAAATATCTTATAGCAGAGCCAAGGACTATATCTACACGTATTGATTTAAACAGAGATATACCTTATATAATGTATGATTATCTTACATGGTTTATAAAGTTAAAAAGAAAGGTGATTATATACACCCCTAATGATGAAAATGCCAACAGGGTATATGAATATTTATTAGCGCTAAAAGAAAATTTAAATACTCTTATTCACAGATTTAAAGGTGATAAAAAGGACAGAAAGCTTGAATATCTTCTTAAAAGCAGAGACATCCCTGTTATAGTGGTAACCAACTATTTTGAAGATTATTTTGAAAACATAAACAATATAGATATTATTGTTTTTAATGCTGATAACAGAATATTTGATTATAAAAAACTGATATATTTCTGCGGAAAAGTGAGCGTATATAATAATTCAAAGGGTGAGGTGCTATTACTTGCAAACGAAGTTACTCAGGAAATGGAAAAAGCAAAAGATATCACTAGAAAATACAATAAATTAGCATGGGAAAGAGGCTTGTTCAGTTAATTAAGCTCTGTTTTGAAGGCTTCTCTGATATTGTATTTCCTTTCTGTGGAAGATGCCTGTGCTGTGAAAGCATCTCCATTAATTATCTGTGCAGTAAATGCTCAAGCAAAATAAGCTATGTAAAAACACCGTATTATATAAATCTTTGTGAATCAAGCATAAAAATAAAGTGCTATAGCGTGGCATATTATTCTCACAGTTTTAAAAAGCTTTTACTTAAATTTAAGTATAAAGGTAATTTCAACTGCAGCGATTATTTTGTTTCTCAAATGAAAGAATGTATAGAACGAAATAATATACAGTTCGATATTATTTCTTATGTTCCATCCACTAAAAAAATAGTAAGAAAAAGAGGCTTTAATCAAAGTGAAGTTTTGGCCCTTAAACTGGCTGAAGCATTAAATAAGAAGTGTTGCAGTCTTTTGATGAGAAAGGAAGGAGCAATGGAGCAGAAAAAGCTTTCAAGGGAAGACAGGTTGAATAATCTAAAAGGTATCTTTTCGGTAAAGGATGCATTTAATATAAAAAATAAAAAAATACTATTAATTGATGATGTTTTCACTACTGGAGCTACGGTATATCACTGTTCTGAACAGTTATTATCCAAAGATGTTTTTGAAGTAATAATATTGACCTTAGCGAAAAGTAATGTATAATATTTATGTAGCTAGGTTTGTGGTTGAAAGTCGATGCCAGTCGCAGGCGAAACGATCCACGTAAGTTAAACAAAGTTTTAATGATCATGGTGCGGCTTAGAAGTAAGTCCTGCCAGTTTAATCTGAGAGAGCTAGTAGTGAGAGGTTAAGTCCGGGTAGCAAAAACTCCAGCAGGCGAGTGTGGGGTCAAAGACCAGGTCAGCTAGCTAAAAAGGTTATCAACTTATATATAAGTTGATAACCTTTTTTATCTCCACATATAATTATACACTTTTTCATATAATATATCAAAGCCGAAAGGATATAATGATATGAGGATAATTAAAGAGAATACAAGTTATAGAGTGATAATTTTCTTTAATATTCTGTTAATTGAAATGATACTACTTGTTATACTCTTTAATAAAAAGTACAATTAATATATACTAAATATCAACTTAGAAGAATTCATAAAAGCCTTTAAAGCTTGGAAGGAGCTGAATGTTATGAAAGTAACAGTAATAGCAAAAAATATTCAACTTACTAATGCATTGAAGGAGGCAGTTGAAAAAAAGATATCTAAACTCAGTAAGTATTTTAATTCTGATGTAGAGGCTAAGGCTACCTTAAGTGTTCAGAAAAACCGACAGATTGTAGAGGTAACAATTCCTTTCAACGGTATTATTTTAAGAGGCGAGGAAAATACAGAGGACATGTATACATCTATAGATTTAGTGGAGGAGAAGCTTGAAAGGCAGATAAGAAAGCAGAAAACAAAACTAGCCAGAAGACAGACAGGAGACTCACTAAGGTTTTCTGCCATTGAAAACATAAAAGAAGATGAATTTGAAGAAGAGGAACAGTCAAAAATAGTTAAAACTAAAAGGTTTGCTATAAAACCAATGAATGAAGATGAAGCCCTTCTGCAAATGGAACTTCTGGGACATAGCTTTTTCGTATTCTCCAATGCTGAAACAGGAGATGTCAATGTATTATATAAAAGAAAAGACGGAGATTATGGTTTGATTGAACCTGAATATTAATTATAAATAAAGTAAAAGCAGCTGTATAGGGAACAAAAAGTTCCTTGTATAGCTGTTTTTTCGTTTTTGTATTTTATAGAGTATATGGAAATATTTAGAGTATGTTATATAATTAATACATAACCTATGAGATAATAAATATATTATTACTTCACAAAATAAATTTGTGAATATACTTTTTTAAATATTTTAATTTTCATTGAAAAATTAAAATATAAAAATATATAAATATGGAGAGGATTATAATGAAAACAAAAAGATTAATAAATATTGTTGGAATTATATTTTTATCAGCACTTTTAGGCTTTTATAGCAGCAAGATAAATACCACTTTATTCATTCTTCAAAATCTAGATCAGGATTCACTTAAAAGTGTAATTGATACTATAATTATTCCTTATATAAAAATAATAAGAGTTATTGGAATTATATTTTCATCAGTTGCTATGGCCGGACTAATGATTAATATAAGATGTAATTCACAAGATAGGAGTATATTTAAAGAAAATATAAATAATTAATTATCAATTATCTTTAAAGCATATTCAAGGAGCTTTTTCTATAATTTTACATTTTTGATTTTTTATTTTAAATTATTTCTTAAACTCCATATATATTCATTTATATTGAAATATTCAATAATTAAGTGTTATAATCTAAGTTGTATTACTAAAAACTGAATTGTGAGGATAGTAAGATGGGATTATTAAATAAAATATTTGGAACTTATAGTGAAAGAGAAGTAAAAAGGATACTTCCTATAGCGGATAAAATTGAAGGCTATGATCAAGCAATGCAGTCACTAACTGACGAAGAATTGAAGGAAAAAACTCCAGAGTTTAAAGAAAGAGTTAAAAATGGAGAGTCACTAGACAGTATCCTTCCTGAAGCCTTTGCTGTGGTAAGAGAAGCATCAAGCAGAGTATTAGGTTTAAAGCATTATAGAGAGCAGCTTATTGGTGGAGTGGTACTTCATCAAGGAAGAATAGCAGAAATGAAGACCGGTGAAGGTAAAACTCTTGTGGCAACTCTTCCTGCATACTTAAATGCATTGACAGGGAAAGGTGTTCACGTTGTGACGGTGAATGATTACCTTGCAAAAAGAGATAAGGAATGGATGGGTCAGATTTACGAGTTTTTAGGTTTAACTACAGGAGTTATACTTCATGATTTAAACAATGATCAGCGTAGAGAATCCTATGCTGCAGATATAACCTATGGAACTAATAATGAGTTTGGTTTTGATTATTTAAGGGATAACATGGTTATATACAAAGAGGAAATGGTTCAAAGAGATCTTAACTTTGCTATAGTAGACGAGGTTGACTCCATTCTTATAGATGAAGCCAGAACACCTCTTATAATATCAGGAGCCGGTGAAAAGTCCACGGATTTTTACAAGGTTGCAGACTTTTTTGTTAAAAGGCTCTTTAAAGATAAGCACTTCACCATTGATGAAAAAGCTAATGCTGTAATGCTTACTGAAGAAGGAATGAAGGAAGCTGAAACTGCCTTTGGGATTGATAACTATGCAGATGCTGATAATATGGAGCTTCAGCACTATATAACTCAAGCATTAAAAGCAAATTATTCCATGAAAAAAGATAAAGACTACATGGTTAAAGACGGAGAAGTTATAATAGTTGATGAATTTACAGGAAGACTTATGGAAGGAAGAAGATATTCCGATGGTCTTCATCAGGCAATAGAAGCTAAAGAAGGAGTAAAGGTAGAAAGAGAATCAAAAACTCTTGCTACTATCACATTCCAAAATTATTTCAGAATGTATGATAAGTTATCAGGTATGACAGGTACAGCCCAAACTGAAGAAACTGAATTTAGGGAAATATATGGCCTTGATGTAGTTGTAATACCTACTCACGAGCCTGTTCAAAGACAGGATCATCCTGATGTGGTTTATAAAACTACAAAAGGTAAATATAATGCTATCATTGAAGAAATAGTAGAAACACATAAAAGCGGACAGCCGATGCTTGTTGGTACTACAAGCATTGAAAAATCAGAACTCATATCTTCTATGCTTAAGAGGAAGGGAGTACCTCATCAAGTACTTAATGCTAAGTATCACGAAAAAGAAGCTGAAATTGTATCCCATGCAGGAGAAAAGGGTATGGTCACCATAGCTACTAATATGGCAGGTAGAGGTACAGACATTAAGCTTGGAGAAGGAGTTGTAGAAGTCGGCGGACTTAAGATAATCGGTACTGAAAGGCATGAATCAAGACGTATTGACAATCAGCTTAGAGGGCGTTCCGGACGTCAGGGAGACCCAGGAAGCTCAAGATTCTATATATCTCTTGAAGATGATCTTATGAGAATTTTTGGTTCAGAAAGACTCCAAGGCATGATAGATAAGCTTGGATTAGAAGAGGACGAAGCAATAGAAAGTAAAATGGTTTCTAAAGCTATTGAAAATGCTCAAAAGAAGGTAGAAGGTAATAACTTTGACATAAGAAAGACTTTGCTTGGATATGATGATGTAATGAATATGCAGAGAGAAATTATCTATCGTCAGAGAGCTCAGGTATTAAATGGAGAAAATCTTAAGGACCAAATTCAGGAAATGATCCAAGAGGTTATACACTCAGCTGTGGATTCCCATATTACAGGCGTTGAAGAAAACTTTGATGAGGATTTAAACCATCTTATAAGCTATATGGAGGATTTATTTGTTCCTCATGGAAAAATCAAAGCTGAGGATATAAACTCTCTTTCAAACGATGAAATAAAAGAAAAATTCCTGGAATTAGCTAAAGAAATATATAATGATAAAGAAAATCAGTTTAGTGAAGAGCAAATGAGAGAAATAGAAAGAGTTGTTCTTCTCAGAGTGGTTGATTCTAAGTGGATGGATCATATTGACAATATGGATCACTTAAAGCAGGGTATAGGACTCAGAGCCTACAAGCAGCAGGATCCTGTTCAGGCTTATCAGTTTGAAGGAAGTGCTATGTTTGATGAAATGATATACAACATTAAAGTGGAAACTGTTAAATTCCTATATCACGTTCACATTGAAAGTGCTCCTGAAAGGGAAAAGGTTGCAGAAGAAACCTATACAAATCATGGAGATGATTCAGTTAAAAAGCAGCCCGTTAAGAAAGAACATAAAGTTGGAAGAAATGACCCATGCCCCTGTGGCAGCGGTAAAAAATATAAAAACTGCTGTGGCAGAGAAGTGGTATAGTATTATTAAGGTAGATTTGTACATTGCTTACAAATCTATCTTCTTCTTTAAAGACCTATTAAATATGAAGGGGTGATTTAATGCTGCTAGATAGAGAAAATGCATTAAACAGCATAAAAGAGCTAAAAGGAACTTTAAATGAAATGAGTGTTTCACTTTGACAGAGGAGCTTTAGTAAAAAGGATTGCTGAGCTTGAAAATATAATGCAGGAGCCCTCTTTTTGGGAAAATACTGCAAAGGCGCAGGAGATTACTCAGGAAGCTAAAAGAATGAAAGATAAGCTTGATAGATATTCAACCTTGGAAAAAAGGCTTGAAGACAGTGAAGTTCTTCTGGAGCTCATAGAAGAAGATGATGAAAGCTCTTTAAAAGAGGTATTGAAAGAGTTAAGTGCCTTGAAAAGTGACGTAGAAGATTTTAGAATAGAAACATTGCTCTCCGGACAGTATGATAAGAATAATGCTATTTTATCCCTCCATGCCGGAGTAGGAGGCACAGACGCTCAAGATTGGACAGAAATGCTTCTAAGGATGTATACAAGATGGTGTGAAAGAAAAAATTACACCATTGAAACTATAGACTTTCTTGCTGCAGATGAGGCAGGGATTAAAGGTGTGACTCTTAAGGTAAAAGGTGATTATGCCTATGGATATTTAAAAGCAGAAAAGGGTATACATAGACTTGTGAGAATTTCTCCCTTTAATGCTAATGGAAAAAGACAGACCTCTTTTGCTTCTGTGGAAGTAATGCCTGAACTGACTCAAAGTCAGGATATAGACATAAATCCATCGGACTTAAGGGTTGATACTTACAGATCAGGTGGTGCCGGAGGACAGCATGTTAATAAGACGGAATCTGCTATCAGAATAACCCATATACCTACCGGCATAGTAGTTCAGTGTCAAAATGAAAGAAGCCAGCATAGCAACAAAGAAACAGCTATGTCTATGCTTAAATCCAGATTAATCGAGCTAAAAGAAAGAGCTCATAAAGAAAAAATTGAAGACTTAACCGGAGAGCTCAAGGATATGGGATGGGGAAGTCAGATAAGATCATATGTGTTCCATCCTTATAATCTTGTTAAGGATCATAGGACTAATGCTGAAAGCGGCAATGTGACGGCGGTTATGGATGGAGAAATAGATATGTTTATTGCTGAATACTTAAAAAAGAGCAGCAATGGAACCATAGTAATTTAAAAACCAGGCAGAGTTTTGTAAACTCTGTCTGGTTTTTATTAGTTATTATTTATATGATAATAAGATATAAAAAGGGATAACAATAAAGTCAGGATTAAGCCTACATTATTATAATAGATAAAAATATTTTGCTTATAAGCCCTTCTTATAAGCTCCTTGGAAAAGGCTTTAAAGGCGCTTTTTACGGCTTTTGGGCTTATGAATTCAATTTTATCTGAAGGGGTATGAATCCTTTCCAAATCTTCCTGACATAAGGTTACCGCTTCTATGTTGCTTTTTCTAAAAAACATATGATCGCTGGAATCCTCATAGGCACTTGAATAGCTTATATTTCTCCTGACGAAGGCGGTGGAAAGAGAATGGATTAGATAAGTGCTTTCATTGTCGTTTTTACCGCCTATAATGCTTAGAGGAAGGGATTTATTACTACCTATCATATCAAAATTGTAAAGTGAAGAATTTTTAAGACTATTTAAATTAGCATAAACAAAATTTTTAGAACCCAGGCATCCGAATTCTTCTCCATTAAAAGCTGCAAAAAGGATATCCCTGTCTGAAGGACCGAGATTTTTCATGTATCTGGAAAGCTCTAAAATAAATGCTGTACCTGAGGCGTTGTCTAAAGCTCCATTATATACATTTCCTAGGAAATCAAAGCCTATGTGATCGTAATGGGCAGATATTACTAAAATAGGATTGCCTGCTTCCAATCCCTGATGAACAGCAGTTATATTATCTGCTTCACCGCTTTTAATTATATAGGGAATACTACATTTAACCATATTTCCTTTTCTTAATTCCTTTAATATATCATTATAAGTATTTTTGTTAATCATTATATACATATCATAAAATGCTTCTTTTATAAAGGAGCTTCTAAAATTAAAAGTATTCTCTTTAGATAGAAAAAAAATTACCTTTTTATTATCTTTTTCAGCTATTATTGCACCATCGCTGAGCTTAATATCTTTCCATGAGAAATTAATATAATTTTCTCTGAAGTTAATAAAATCTTCCTTATAATCAACACCGTAAACATAGCTTTTAATATGATTTTTATCTCTTCCTTCAACTTCAAGAAAAGGTGTTTTATTTATCATTTCAGGATATTCGATTTTAAAGCTTTCATAGTAAGAGCCTTTATAGGGGAGTAAATTAGATTTAATAAAGGAGTGCTTTATAAACTCTCCTGAAGCTTTATTCTCTATGCTTCCTGTCAGCCTTCCCTTAAAATTATCAGAGGGCAGAAATTCTATATCATTAATGACATTGTTAACATTAAAAGCATTTATTTTATTTAAAAAAATAAAAAACAAATTAAAGGAAAGAATGAGACAGGTTAAAAGGTACTTAATTAAAATTTTCATTTTAAACCTCGATAAGTATTATATATAAATGTTTATGAAATCATAAGTTCATATATGCGTAAGCATAGTTATCTTACCTTGAAAAGGAATAATGAAATCTATATAATTAATAGTTGTAACACCTTAAAGGAGGCCATTATGGACAATATTCAAAAATTATTAGCTAAAGAATTGGAAATATCTTTAAAACAGGTGGAGAGTGCCATTGAACTGCTGGATGAAGGAAATACCGTTCCCTTTATTGCAAGATACAGAAAAGAAAAAACCGGCGGTTTGACAGATGAATTGTTAAGAAAATTAAGCGAAAGATTAGAATATTTAAGAAATCTGCATCAAAGAAAAGAAGATGTTATAAGACTCATTGAAGAACAGGATAAACTTACTCCGGAAATAAGAGAAAGCGTATTAAAAGCTGAAACTATTACAGAGGTAGAGGATATCTACAGACCCTTTAAGCCTAAAAAGAGAACCAGGGCAACTATTGCTGAAGAAAAGGGATTAAAGCCTCTTGCTATGAGCATTTGGGAAGGAAAACTACATAAGGATTTATATGAAGAAGCCTCTGCTTTCATAAATGAAGAAAAGGGTGTAAATACTGAAGAAGATGCCATTAACGGAGCATCTGACATAATTAGTGAACTAATTTCCGACAATGCAGATTTTAGAAAGTGGATAAGAGAATACATTAAAAGAGAAGGGCTTCTGGAAACAAAGGGAGGTTCCAAGGAACCTACTCCTTATGAGATGTACTATGAATACAGTGAGCCTGTGAGGAATCTTCCTCCCCATAGAATACTGGCTGTAAACCGCGGTGAGAAAGAAAAGGTTCTTTCAGTTAAAATATCCTCCAACGAAGATAAAATAATAAGCTATCTAAACAGCAAATGCCTTAAAGGTAATACAAATACAGATTTCATTATTGAGAGAGCGGTAAAGGATTCTTTGAAAAGACTTATATACCCTTCAGTGGAAAGAGAAATAAGATCCGAACTCACAGATAAGGGCGAAGAGGGAGCTATAGTAATATTTAAGGCAAACCTAAAGGCTTTATTGATGCAGTCACCTATAAAAGGAAAATCTGTAATGGGATATGACCCTGGCTTTAGAACCGGATGCAAAGTAGCGGTATTGGATGAAACCGGTAAGTTTCTTGATAAAGCTACAGTGTATCCTACCGTTCCCAGGAAGGATATAAAAGGTACTATAAAAATCCTTAAGGAGCTTATTAATAAATATGACGTTGAAGTTATTTCTTTAGGAAATGGTACTGCAAGCAGGGAATCGGAAGAGGTTATCAGCGAAATGATAAATGAAATTAAAAGTGAAACAGGCAGGGATGTTTATTATGTTATAGTATCAGAGGCAGGGGCTTCTGTTTATTCAGCATCTGAGCTTGCACAAAAGGAATATCCTGATTTGGATGTAACCATTAGAGGCGCTATTTCTATAGGAAGAAGGCTTCAAGATCCGCTGGCAGAGCTTGTAAAAATCGATCCTAAATCCATAGGAGTGGGACAGTACCAGCATGATGTAGCTGCTAAAAAGCTTGATGAGTCTCTAAAGGGCATAGTGGAAGACTGTGTAAACTCAGTAGGGGTAGATTTAAATACTGCTACACCAGCACTTCTTTCCTATATTGCAGGAATTAACTCCAGCATAGCTCAAAATATAGTGAACTACAGAGAAGAAAAAGGAAAGTTTAAAGACAGAAAAGAACTTTTAAAGGTTAAGAGGTTAGGACAGAAGGCTTATGAACAGTGTGCTGGATTTTTGAGGGTTCCTGAAAGCAGAGAGCCTTTAGATAACACCTCTGTACATCCTGAATCCTATGATAAGGCAAAAGCGTTAATAAGTATTCTGGGATATAAGGATGAAGATTTAAAAAAAGGAATGCTTAAGGATATGGATGAAAGGGTTAAGCTCAAAGGAATAGATAATCTTTCTCAGGAGCTTGATATTGGAGTTCCAACACTGAAGGATATAATAAAAGAGGTAAAGAAACCGGGAAGAGACCCTAGAGAAGAGCTTCCAAAACCGATTTTTAAAAGCGGAGTATTAGATATCAGTGATTTAAAGTCCGGTATGACCCTTATGGGAACGGTAAGAAATGTGTCTGATTTCGGTGCTTTTGTTGATATAGGGGTACATCAGGATGGGCTTGTTCATAAAAGTCAGATGGCAGATAGATATGTAAAGCATCCTCTTGATATAGTTCAGGTTGGAGATGTTATTGAGGTTAGAGTTTTAGAGATTGATGAAAAGAGAAAAAGAATATCTCTTTCTATGAAAAAAGAATAGCTCTTACTATTGCATTTCCAGTATACATGGAATATAATATAATTGAATTAAATAACAATTATCTTCAGGGCAGGGTGTAAATCCCTACCGGCGGTAAAGCCCGCGAGCCGTAAGGCAGATTCGGTGTAACTCCGAAGCCGACAGTATAGTCTGGATGAAAGAAGGTAGAAATGGTTTTGAATTGTTTTATACGCCCTGATAATTATCAGGGCGTTTTTAATTGATGTTAAATATCAATTAAGTGCTTTAAAGCAATTCAACAGTTCTCCATGAAGATATGAGTTAATATTATCTTTAGGAGGTATTATTAATGAATAACAATGTGACTAGAGCAACAAATTATTTAGTAAAGGCAGCCATGCTTTCAGCTATAGCGGTGATCTTTATGTATTTCGATTTTCCTGTACTTCCAACTGTACCTTTTTTAAAAATAGACTTTAGTGATGTTCCTGCTTTGATAGGAGGTTTTGCTTTAGGACCTTTAGCGGGAGTGATTATAGAAGCCTTTAAAATATTCCTTATATTTTTAATAAAGGGATCAGGAACAGGGGGCGTTGGAGAATTTGCTAATTTTATAATAGGAGTCTCTTTTATTTTTCCTGCTTCTTTTATTTATCAAAGAAGAAGAAATATAAAGAGTGCTTTAATAGGTATGATTATTTCTACTTTATCCATGTCTTTAGCCGGTGTTATAGCTAACTACTATGTGCTTATACCACTTTATTTAAAGAGTGCACCTTCCTATGAAATGATGATGTATGGAATAGTCCCCTTTAATCTAATAAAGGGAGTTATGGTTTCGGCGTCTACCCTGGCGATTTATAAGAAGGTTTCACCTATAATTCAAAAAGAAAATTTACTTCGCAGTAAAAAGCTAGCATAAAAGGTGGGGATATATTTCCCCACCTTTAATAATATTTCCACATAATAATGGCATCCTCATGATTGTCCTCGTAATAAGCCTTTCTTATGCCTTCTTCAGCAAAACCATATTTTCTATAAAGGTTTTGTGCAGGAATATTGGATTTTCTAACTTCTAAGGTCATAGCATTAACACGCTGGAGGCTGCACTGGTGAATCATGGATTTTAGTATGTTTTCTCCTACTCCCATACCTCTATAGTCAGGATGAACAGCTATGTTGGTTATGTGAGACTCGTCTATTATAATCCACATCCCTCCATAGCCTATGACTTCATTGTCCTTAACAGCAACAAAGTACTTTGCAAACATATTTAATAGTTCTTTTAGAAAGGATTCCCTGCTCCAGGGGATAGGAAAGCTCATAGAGCTGATTTCAAGAACCTCCTCTATATGCTCTTCTGTCATTTCAATTATAGAATAATCATTCATGGCTTATCCCCAGCTTTTTTTCATACTCCCTCTCTGCCTGAGGCTTTCTAAGATATATTGGAGCCATCTGGTTTAAGGGGTCAAAACTTCCCTTTAACAATTGTTTTAATCCAAGCTCTCCTAAGGCAGAAGCTTTTGGTATATTAATATGGTTAGGAGAAAAACTGCAGTTCTTAATATTTTTCTTTAGAACTTCTTTATGAAGGACAGCTCCATCTCCTACAAGATAAACCTTCTCATCAAATTCCTTTAATTTATGAGAAATTTCATCAATGGATACTGCCATGTAGTCAGTTAAAGCTTTTAATTCATCTCCTTCATACCTATAGATACAGCAATAGACATTATTTCTTAGAGCATCCATCATAGAGCATATTATACCGGAGGAAGAAAATATATTAAAAGCCAAAGCATCCAGAGAGGATATAGCTATAACAGGTTTATCACTGCCTAATGACAGACCCTTTACAGTAGCCATACCTATTCTTAACCCGGTAAAGGAGCCGGGACCTTTAGAAACAGCAAATCCATCTATATCTTTTATATTAAGTGATAAATTTTTCAGGAGCTCGTTAATCATTGGCATGAGCAGTACAGAATGCTGTTTTTTATAATTTAAATTAAATTCTCCTAAAAGTCCTTCTTCAGTCACTACCGCTACTGAAGCGGTTTCGGAAGAAGATTCCACAGATAAAATTCTCATATTTCCAGCTCCTTTAAATAGTCATACTTAGAACCCTGGAAAGTGATGGTTATTTCTCTGAGGTCATCATTCCCGGATTCGGATTTTTTTATTATAATATGGACATAATCTTCAGGTATTAGTTCTTTTATATATTCAGCCCATTCAATTACAGTTATTCCGTCAGAAAATATGTATTCGTCAAAACCTATGGCGTATATCTCATCAGGATCATTTACCCTATATACATCGAAATGATATAGCTTGAGTCTCCCGCTATGGTACTCATTTACTATGGTAAAGGTTGGACTTGTTATGTTTTCTTTTATCCCCAATCCTTCTGCAATCCCTTTAGTAAGATGGGTTTTACCTGATCCTATATCTCCGTCCAGGCAGTAAATATCTCCGGGTTTTGCAAGCATTCCTATCTTTCTTCCTAAGTCCAGTGTTTCACTTAAATTATTTACAGTTATTTTCATGTATATACCCCTTCCATTAAAGAAAAGTACAGTATATATTTTAACTAATATGATACAAAAAAGAAAGCTAATTTAAGGATTAACTGTATTTATTACATATTAAAGGTTTATTATTTAATATAAATAAGATAAAATTAATTTAATGATTTAATAAAAATGTATATTCTACTTAAATAAAGAGGTGGATTTAATGAAAAGATATATCTTAGTTATAGCTATGATTTTTGTTATAGTTCTAACAGCTTCAGCCTGCAGCAGCAATGAAATAAATGAACCTAGCGCCAAAGCCCCTGCTGAGAGGGATGTGGTTTTGAATATTACAACTACAAATAAACTTTTATATTATATGGTAAAGGATATAGTAGGAGATAAGCATTATGTTGATTATATGTTTAAAAATGAAAAAGAAATCTGGGATTTTAAATATACAGAGGACAGCTTAAACAATATAGCAAAAAAGGATTTGTTCATTTACATAGGAGGAAACTATGAACCCTGGATGGTAAGCTTTACCGATACCATTAAAAAGAGCAAAGTAGGAATTATTAATGCTTCTAGAGGGGTAAAGCTACTTAATTTAAGTAAAAGCCGAAATTATAACAACAGAGAAATAAAAGAAAATCCTTATTATTGGATGAGTATTGACAATTATAAAATAGCGCTGCTTAACATAAAAAATGCTGTACAGGATAAAGATCCAAAAAACAGACAGTTTTACGAGCAGAATTTTTCAAATAAGATTAAAAGTATAGAAGAAAAGGAAGTTAAGCTTAAAAAGCTGTCAAGCACTTTTAAAGAGTCCTATATAGGTCTTCATGATGACTATACTGAATATCTAATTGAGTATTTAGGCTTAAAATCCATAAAACTGCAGGATTTATTCAAAAATGAAGAAGAGATAAAGAAGTTTGACGAGAGTATGAAGGATAAAAAAGGAAAGGCTATATTCTTTTACGTTGAAGATTCTAACAAGGAATTTTATGAGCCCTTAATTGAAAAATATTCAATGAAAGCTATAAAGGTCCAGGGAATTGTTGGGAGTAAGGAGTATAGCGAAATGCTGTCTGATTTGTTGTAGAGTAATATTGAAAAAATTGTTAACTCTAACGGAAACAATTAAAATATATAGCATAATCTGGATATTAAATTGTATAATTAATTTATAGTAAAGGACTTTATAAAAGGGAGGGATATTATGCTTGTTAAAACTATTATGCAGCCATATGAAAAACTTACTATAATAACTCCAG
>NZ_CCXI01000019.1 GCF_000820705.1 Clostridium polynesiense
CAGCCATATGAAAAACTTACTATAATAACTCCAGAAGTTTCAGTGAAAAATGCACTGCAGTTATTAAATGATACAGGATACCTGTCATTACCGGTAGTTAAAGATCAAAAGTTTTATGGGGCTATAACCAAAGAAAGGATTTATTCTTTTTATTTTGAAAGCAGTGGAGATAAAAAAACAATATTAGAAGATTTCACCGTAGAGCAGATGCTGAGAAAAGACATCCCAACCATCGAACCTTCAAAAGAGGTTGAAAAGGCAGTATCTATGCTTCAAACGATGTGAATACCCTTTGTAGCTGTAGTGGACGAGTTTCAGGATTTTAAAGGGATATTGACTCATAAAGCTGTTTTTGAGCAGTTTACTCAGGTTTTTGGACTTAATAAAGGACAAAGACTTGCGGTAATAGCCTTTGATGTTCCAGGACAGATTTCTAAGCTAGCCATAATACTCACTGAAAATAATGCAGATGTAATCAGTTTCGTAGTAGTAGATCCAAGAAGTGTTACAGATGTAAAAGAAATAGTAGTAAGAATGACCACCGACAAAATTGATAAAATTACAGAAGAAGTAAAACGAGCAGGCTTTAAAATAGTATAATAAAAAAAACCTCTTCTTAAAATGGAGAGGTTTTTTAAAATTACCCTTGCTATTTTGACGAAAATGTTATAAAATAGTTAATGTTCATGTTAGGGGTATAGCTCAATTGGTAGAGTAGCGGTCTCCAAAACCGTTGGTTGCGGGTTCGATTCCTGCTGCCCCTGCCAATATGAATAAAAATCAAGTAAATATAGGGGTATAGCTCAATTGGTAGAGTAGCGGTCTCCAAAACCGTTGGTTCCGGGTTCAAGTCCTCGTGCCCCTGCCAAATTAAAAGTCACTAGAATTTTTCTGGTGACTTTTGTTTTAATGCTTATTAATATTTTTATTACTTACTCTCATAGGTAACGGAAGCGTTATCTATTTTCCTAAATAACTTGCTGATTATTTTTCCGTTTTCAATGATTGGTAAGAATACAGTATCATCTCGTGCAACTACCTGATATGTGTGGGCTTCGTTTTTTATTAGGTAACAATTCTCTTTTTCATCAAATTCTAATTTTCCTTCAAATAATAAATCATTTTTATCGCCATAAAGAAGTACTTTATTATCATCCATGATTGAAAGTTTATATAGCATCCCATTTGCTTCTCTTGATAAATAATATCCTCTTGAAATAGATTCCGAAACTTTATGCGGCATTACAAAATATATATTAAAAGCAATGGAAAGTAGAAGTGTGAGACATAAAATAAATTTTAAGATTTCTTTTCTTTTCATTTTACTGTGAACCTCCTCTGTTTTTTATTCATAAATACTAGAATAAAAACACTTCAATAATATCTATGTAATTATATACCAATAATGTAAATATATAAATATTATATCATTAAACGTTAGAGTATAGAAGCAAATCAAGCAACTTTTATATTTAACCAATATTTTATGGATATAAAAGTATAATAATATCGAAAAATATCAAAATATAAGATATGAATTGGTGTTTTTAAGGGAAATAATGAAGAATAATGTTATAATGGATTTATAAGATAGAAAGGAGAATGTTTATGAAAGGCTATGGTATGTTTAATGTAGGAAATCACGGATGGTTAGAAAAGGAAAAACCTACAGCAGGACCACTTGATGCTATTTTAAGACCTATAGCAGTAGCGCCTTGCTCCAGTGATACACATGTGATGCATGGAGGTGCAGGTCCTAAGGAAAACAGAATTTTGGGCCATGAAGCAGTGGCACAGGTAGTGGAAGTAGGTAATCTTGTCCGAAAATTTAAGGCTGGAGATACAGTGGTAGTTCCTTGCTGTACGCCGGACTGGGATGAAGTGTCTCTGCAGAAGAAAGGAAGCAATAATGCCCATGATTCAGAATTAATGAAGAGCTTCAAACTAGTAAGCAGTATGGATGGAGTATTTGCAGAGTATTTTAAAATCAATCATGCAGATGCTAATTTGGTGCTCTTACCAGAAGGTGTATCTGTAGATGCAGCATTAATGTCAGTTGATATGATGTCTACAGGATTTTATGGAGTAGAGATGGCAGATGTACAGTTCGGAGATACAGTGGTTGTCTTTGGGATTGGACCTGTGGGACTGATGGCAGTAGCTGGTGCGAGATTAAGAGGTGCTGGTAGAATAATTGCAATCGGTACGCGTCCAAACTGTGTAGAGCTGGCAAAAGAATATGGTGCAACGGATATTGTGAGCTATAAAGAGGGAGATATTGTTGAGCAGATTTTAGCAATGGAAGGTAAAGTTGATTGCGTGATAATTGCCGGTGGAAATGCTGGTAGTATGAATCAGGCGTTGTCCATTACAAAACCAAATGGAACCATTGCTAATGTAAACTTTTATGATGCAACGGAAAGTTTCCAGATTCCTGTGCTATTATGGGGACTTGGAATGTCTGATATTAAGATTCGTGGAGGCTTTTGCCCTGGAGGAGCCTATCGTATTGAAAAGATGCTCAGCTTGATTAAGAATGATCGTGTACATCCTGAAAAGTTATTAAATTATAAATTTGAAGGCTTTGATAAGATTAAGGATGCATTCATTTTAATGGATGAGAAACCACGAGATTTAATTAAACCGGTAGTACATATTAATTGGGATTAATAAAACTGGTGTAAAAATCCTATGAATTATAGAAGAATTACGGTTAAAGAGGATTAAAATATAGTTTGATGCAGCTTATCTGACGCATAAAAAACTCACTTACAAAAATGTAAGTGAGTTTTTTATTTAAATTTAACTATTAAACACTTTTATTTGGAGTTATTTCTGGCTTCTCCGACCTTTCTACCTGCTTCTTCTCTTGACATTTTGTCTTTATCTGCTATGAATATTACCTGCTTTTATTCTGTGTTTTTTAGCATGAATAGAGGATAATGCAGATATTATAATATTCCAAGGGTTTTAGAGGATATTTTATATAAGCTTTAAAAAGTTTGAAGAATATATATATAAACTTAAATATAAAGCTCTATTATTTAAAAATAGATTACTTGTTTGTGATTATATGTTTTTTAAGTATAATCATAAACCATATTAAAGCTGCTCCCAATATAAAATGCCCTGTGCCAGCTATATGAGGCAAGCCGTTAAAGTCTGTTCCTTTTACCTGAAGTATTCCTCTTACAGCCATGGATATGGTTGTCCATAATAAACCTACATTATAAACTATATACCATTGATTAAAATGTTTATGCTCATGAAGGTGTGTAAAGTTTGCGGTTAACATTAAAATCAGGAAGAATATAAATCCAAGGACAAGTAAATGAGGATGAAGGCCTTTTAATGAAGTTATCCCTGTATACTTGCTAAATTTTGTAAATTCTCTAAAGAATACTCCTGCAGATAAACCTAAAATTAAATATAGAAGAGAAGCAGAATAAAGTTTTTTCATAATATTTTCTCCTTTCAAGTATGGTTTTAAATATAATTCCAACAGTTATTATTATAAAATAATTATTTTAACAGTTCAACCTAGGATTGATTACAGAATTATCATATTATGACTTTTCTCTGTAGTTGTAGTTTCTAATATAGAGAGATATATATTATTTAATATATATTAATTATAAGTTCATAAAGAATATAGATAATATTGGTAAGATATAATAAATAAGAATATTAGGAGGTACACCATGAAAGAAAATAAAAAAGTATTATGTTTCGTAGCAGAGCTTTTTGAGGATCTGGAATTGTGGTATCCGGTTTTAAGGCTTAGAGAAGAAGGTATAGAGGTCAAGTTAGTAGGAAGGGAGGCTGGTAAGGTTTATAAAGGAAAGCATGGGGTTTCCGCTACTTCTGATTTGAGTTTCAGCGAAGTTAATGCCCAGGACTATGATGGTATTATAATCCCCGGTGGTTATGCGCCGGATAAGCTGAGAGTTATTCAGGAGGCTTTAGATTTAGTTAAAACTGCAGATGACATGAAAAAGCCTATAGGGCAAATCTGCCATGCCGGTCAGGTAACAGTATCTGCAAAAATATTAGCAGGCAGAAAAGTAACAAGTGTAAAGGCGATCAAAGATGATATGGTGAATTCAGGAGCGGAGTGGACAGATGAAGAGGTTGTAATAGACAGGAACTTGGTATCCAGCAGAACGCCATCGGATTTACCTGCCTACGTAAAGAAGTTCATCGAAGTTTTAAATATGGATATAATGTAGAAAGGTTAATTTAAAATAAAAATTAAAAATGAAGGATGAAATTCCGATAGGAGCTTCATCCTTCATTTTGTATTTTAATTTTAAACTTCAAATATTTAATGGAATTAAAAATTCTCTAGGATTTTGATATAATGTACATATAGTTTATTTTTAGAAAGGAAGGTTTTATGAATAAAATAATATTTCATATAGATGTAAATAATGCTTTCCTTTCCTGGAGTGCGGTTTACAGGTTAAAGCAGGGGGAGAAAATTGATATTAGAACTATACCTTCTGCAATTGGAGGCGATGAGGCTTCAAGAAGAGGAGTTATATTAGCAAAATCAAACCCTGCAAAAAAGTTTGGAGTTGTAACTGGTGAAAGTATTTTTTCAGCTAAAAAAAAGTGTCCTAATCTTAAACTGTACCCTTCAGAGTTTAATGTATACAGATATTACAGCGGTGAAGTTATAAAAATTTTTAAGGAATATACGGACTTTATTGAAAAGTACTCTATTGATGAAAGTTTTTTAGATGTAACAGCAATAGCAGGTAAAAATCCTTATGAGCTGGCTTATGAAATTAAAGAAAGAATAAAAAAAGAGCTTGGTTTTACTGTTAATGTAGGAATATCTACAAATAAACTTCTGGCAAAAATGGCCTCAGAGTTTGAAAAACCCGATAAAATTCATACCCTTTATCCTGAAGAAATAAAGAAAAAGCTTTGGCCTCTGCCGGTAGAAGAGCTTTTTATGGTTGGTAAAAAAGCTAAAAGCCGATTAAATGATATGTATATATTCACCATAGGAGATTTAGCAGGTTATGATGTTTCATTATTAAAGCAAAAGTTCAAAAGCTATGGTGAAATGATATGGAAATATGCTAATGGAATAGGAAGTGACGATGTTATATATACTGAGGAGGAGGCAAAGTTAATAAGCAGCGAATTAACTCTTCCTTCTGATGTTCAAAGCAGAGATGAGGCTCACAAAATACTCCTTGAAATATCTAAAAAGATATGCAGAAGGCTAAGAGATATGAAAAGATACAGTTCTACAATATCTGTTCATATTAAAACCAGCGATTTCATAAATTATTCTCATCAAAGAAAGCTTAAAGCAGCAACTAATTCTACAAAGATAGTATATGATATAGCGTGCCAGCTCTTTGATAACAAGTGGCAGTATGAGCCTGTAAGACTTTTAGGAATATCCCTTTCCGGACTCTGTGAAGAAATTATAGAGCAAACCAGCTTGTTTGATGATATAAAGGATAATAATTTAAAAAATCAAAAAATCGATAGTGTTATGGACAAGCTTCAGGACAAATACGGTGAAGACATCATTAATAGATTCAATTCTTTAAATAAATAAAAAAATGGAAACAAGCTAAAACAATGGCAGGGTTGTATAAAATTTATGAGTTTATTAATTTTGAATCCGGTTAATATAATAGTGTAAGCAGCAGAGATTAAAATCTCAAGAGCTTATTAATTACCAAATCAAAGCCAAAGGAGGAAAGAGCCATGGCAAACAGAGTGCTTGTACCTGAATCAAAACAGGGACTAAGTAAATTTAAGCAGGAAGTTGCTAGGGAGCTTGGAGTTCCTTTTAGCGATTACAATGGAGATCTCTCATCAAGACAATGTGGGTCTGTAGGTGGAGAAATGGTAAAACGTATGGTACAGGAGTACGAAAATAACTTAAAATAGCTTTATGCTATTGCTTTCAGCTGGTAACTGAAGCTGATTATTTACCCTTTAGGAAAGTGAGGAGTAATTATGGCTAAGGATGTACCGCCAGAAAGTTTATAAATTTATTATCGTACTACAAAAAGAGAGGCACTAAATGTGCCTCTTTTTTAATTGATAAAACTATGTTAAAATGGGAACAGAAGTTCGTTTTGGAAGGAAGAATATAATGAATAATATTAAAATAATACATTTTGCAGATATTCATTTTGACACCCCTTTTAGCGATTTACCTATTAAGGCCGCAGAAGAAAGAAAAGAAGATTTAAGAGAAACCTTTGGCAAAATAATTGATTTATCCAAGGAATATAAAGCTGATATCGTACTTATGGCAGGGGATCTCTTTGATAATAGTACAGTAATGAAAACAACCTTAGATTATATAGTTAAAAAGTTTATGGAGATACCGGAAACAAAGGTATTTATATCTCCTGGAAATCATGATCCATATAACAATAAATCCTTCTACAGCCTGGTTAAGTGGCCGGAAAATGTTTATATATTCAAAGGGTGCAGAGAAGCTGTAGAATTAAAGGAATTAAACACTATAGTCCATGGAATAGGCTTTTCTAAATCTCATGAAAGGGAATCTCTTTTAAAAGATATTAAAGCTCAAAATGATAATTACATAAATATTATGGTTATGCATGGGGACTTAAGCTTAAGCGGAGCTAATGATTATAACCCATTTACCCTGAAGGAAATCGGTGAGTCTGGGATGGAATACATCGCCTTAGGACACAGACACAGCTTTTCAGGGATATTAAGAGAAGGAAAAACCCATTATGCCTACAGCGGTAATCCGGAAGGAAGAGGTTTTGATGAAACTGGAGAAAAGGGAATAATAGCCGGCGAAATTTCCAAAGGAAGAGTGAACTTAAAGTTTGTGCCTTTATCAAAAAGGAAATATTACATAAGAGAAATTGATATTACAGGCTGTGAAACCTATGACGACATAGTAAGCCGTATCAAAGGGGAAATTTCTGAAAATATGGAACATGACCTTTTTAAGATTATACTTACCGGTGAGATAGAGGAGTACTTCATCCTTAATACAGAATTGCTGCATTCTAAACTGGAGAATGAATTTTATTTTGTTAAGCTTATAGATAATACTTCAGTAAAGATAGATGCTGAAACTATTTCTGAAAAATTCACCTTAAAAGGTATTTATGCTAAGAAGCTTCTGGAGAAATTAAATAATGCAGAGGATGAAGAGGAAAAGCTTCTTTATAAAGAAGCTTTAAAACTTGGCTTTCATGCTCTTTCCGGGGGTGAAATTAAAATTAAATGATTATAGAAAAAATAAGGATTAAAAGCTTTGGGAAGCTTAAAAATAAAGATTTAAATCTCAAACCCGGTATAAATATAATTTATGGTGAAAATGAAAAAGGAAAAAGCACCATACAGGGGTTTATAAAGGTTATGC
>NZ_CCXI01000020.1 GCF_000820705.1 Clostridium polynesiense
TAAAGGTTATGCTCTATGGGGTTTTCCTCTAAAAGGTCTAAGGACATTAAAAACAATGAAAGGCTTAGATTTACTCCATGGGATGGGGATAAACCCGGAGGAGAAATGCATATAGCTTTAAAGGAAAATAAAATCATTTTAGACAGGAGTTTTGGAAGTACTAAGAAGGAGGATAAGATTTCAGCCTATGAAGCTCTCACAGGAAGCAGTGTAGACTATTTATGCGATTATTCACCGGGAAGCTTGCTCTTGGATTTAACTGAACAGGATTATGAAAAGACCCTTAACATAAAGCAGCTTAATACTATCATAACTAAATCTAAAGAGGATGAATTAATTCAAAAGATTTCTAATCTGCAGGAAACTGGAGAAGAAAATATATCTTATGACAGTGCTTTAAATACCCTTCAAAATGCAAAGAAGCTCATTACAAACAGCAGAAAAAACGGAGAACTTAATATATATGAAAATAAACTTTCTAAGCTTTATGAGGATTATAATCGTTCTTTAAAATTAAGCGAGGAAAACATTGAAAGCCAGATTAAGCTTAATGAGCTAATAGAAAAGAGAAGGGACTTTCAAAAGGAACTAAAAAAGCTTGAGCTTTACAAAAAGCATATGAAAAAGATGAAGCTTTATAAAGAATACAAAGAGCTTACTGAGTATTTAATGAAAAGTGAGAAGCTAAAGGAAGAAAAAAGACAGGCTGAACAAGGACTTAATCTTCAGGAAGGTGTAATAGACGATTTATTCATCGGCAGCTTAAAGGAAGATTACACCCTGTGCATACAATTCAAGGACCTTCTTAATGAAAGACAGGAGGAATTAAAGGCGATTAAAGAGGTTTATGAAGAAAATCGTCTGAAGATTAATAAGGATTATAGAAGATTTGGCGAACTTCCAGAGGATATAGAAAGCAGGATAATGGATTTTAATTCTGAGTTTAGTAGTATCACTTCCAGAATAAAAACCTATGAAGAAGCTCAAAGAGAAATACAAAGCTTACAGGAAGAATTGCAAAGATATAAAAAATCCCTGGGTATACTTATTAATTTAGAGGATGTAAAGGAAGAATGCGATCTGCTGCTTAAAAATTATGAGGAAAAGCTCATAGAACTTAAGGCTAAGGCTGAAACATTAAGTTCTTCTATAAAACCTGAAAAGGCTAAAGCTGTTTCAAGAAAGCTTATGTTTTCAAACATAATTTTAGCTGCAGGAATTATAATCACTGCTGCAGGAGCTTTGGATATGCTGGGCTTTAAAGGAAATATCTTAAAGTATACCGCCCTTATAGCCGGGGCTGCAATGATAAGTTATTCAATTATAATTAAGAATAAGCATCAGTATATTAAAGACAGGGTTAAAAATTCAGAAAATAAGAAAGCTGAAATAGATATATTAGAAAAACAGATTAAGAATTTAGAAGATAGAATAAACAAAATAGCTGAGAGAATTAATGTTAGGGATTATGGTGATTTTATTAAGGGATTAAGATACTATGAAGAAATAAAAAAGAAAATAGATATAATAACCATAAAAATAGAAGACAGATTAACTAACCTTGATAGAGTTAAATATGAAGAACTTATTATGGAGCAGGAGGAAAAGAAACGATATATAGAAGTAATCCTGGAACTTTCTGAAAAGACCTCTATAAATGAATTTTTACTGAGTTATAAAGACTATAAGGATTTAAATATGGAAATTAAGCTTTTAAAGAGAGAAGTTATAAATCATGAAAATTCTATAAATTCACTTTCTGAGGAATTTAAAAGCAGAGAAGATACACTAAGAAAAAGACTCTTGTCCATAGGAATAGAGTATATATCCATAGATAGAGTTCCTTCAGAAATAGAAAGGATTTCTCATAAGCTCCAAAAGCTCAATGAGGTTGAAGGAGAGCTTAAAGCTATAAACAATACTTATAAGGCGCTGCTCAAGGACAGGGATATAGAGAGTTTGAAAAATGAAATCGGAGAGCTGTCTTTAGAGAACTTCAGCTATGAATTTAATAATGAAGAGGAAATTGATGAAGCTATAAAAAATTATAATAAAGAAAATCTTCAGGTTGAAAAAAACATTAAGGATTTAGAAAATTTTCTTGGAAATATATTTTATAAGGTCTCACCGGTATGGATTATTGAGGAAGAGATAGAGAATACAAAAGAGCATATAAAAAGCCTTGAAAAGAGGCTGAAGGTTATTGAAACCGCAATAGAAACCCTTTCAGAGAGCTTTAAGGAAATACAAAAAAGCTTTGCTCCGCTTTTAAATAAAGAAGTCAGCAGCATCTTCAAGGTAATAACCCACAATAAATATAATGAAATAAAGGTATCAGAGGAGTACAGCCTGGTTTTGAGAGATATTGAGGAGAATACTCTTTTTAATGCTGAGTATTTGAGCAGCGGTACCTTTGAACAGATATATCTTTCCTTAAGGATAGCTATGATCAATCTTATTTTTAAAGACAAAAGAGTACCTATAATATTGGATGATGCTTTTGTGCAGTATGATGATGAAAGGCTTAATAATGCTTTAAAAGTAATTGTTGAATTATCCAGACATAAGCAGATAATATTATTTTCCTGCCAGAAGCGGGAAGAAGAGTTCTTGAGGAATATAGAAGGATTAAACATAATACAGCTTTAAAATTAAGGCTTTTAGCTCTGTGAGTTATTTATAATTCATGGGCTAAAGCCTTTTTTTATGAATATAACTTCCTTTTTATGGATATAATGTAGAGAGGCTGATTGGCTAAAAGGAAGTGTGCTATGAGAAGAAATTCTAAATTAATATCAGGACTCTTAATTTTACTGGTTATTCTTTCAGGCTGCAGTAGACCTGCTAGAGTGGAAGGATATAAATTAAATGAATCATCGGTGATTCTTAAGGATTCTATATCGGGAAAAGATATAGAGACTCTTGACGATAATGGTAAAAGCTACGTAGATATTACCATATCCTCCGTAGGTGATGTTTTAATCCACAGCGGAATATATAAGAGTGCTTATGATGAGAAAAGCAAGACATATGATTTTAAAGAGCAGTTTAAATATGTAAAGCCTTTATTGGAAAAAGCGGATATAACTGCAGCAAATTTAGAGACAACCCTATCAGGAGCTGAAGCAGGATATTCAGGATATCCTACCTTTAATAGCCCAGACAGTATAGTTGACGCATTAAAGGATTGCGGAATAGACATATTGGCTGCTTCTAACAATCATAGACTGGATAAAGGGGAAAAGGGTTTTAAAAGAACTATAGATACTGTAAGAAATAAAGGATTAGATATAATAGGAATAAGAAAGTCTGAGGATGAAATAAGTTATGTTATTAGAGAGGTCAAAGGTGTTAAAGTAGGATTTATAAACTTTGGATATGAAAGTAAGCTTAAAGACGGGACCAGAACTTTAAATGGAATACCTATACCATTAAAGCTTCAAAAGCTAATGGACACCATAGATTATGGAAACTTACAAGAAGGGTATAAAAAAGCAGAAAATATCATTAAGGAAGTTAAGGAGCATGGAGCAGAAATTTTAATAGCCTTTACGCACTGGGGACAGGAATACCAAGGAAAACCTGATACAGCACAAAAAAATATGGCATTGAAGCTTTGTGAATTAGATGTAGATTTGATATTTGGTGCTCATCCCCATGTACTTCAGCCTGCTGAGGTCATAACCTCTAAGGACAAAGAAACTCTGGTGTTTTATTCACAGGGAAACTTTATTTCTTCCCAGAGGTTAGAAACTATAAAAAATATATATTCTGAGCAGGGAATGATTGCTAGTGCTTCTATCAGATACTTTAAAGATGGCAAAAAAGAAATAATAGATGCAGACTATGTGCCTACTTGGGTCAATTATAAAAACTCACCTAAACTCATATATGAAGTTATACCTGCAGAAGAGGCGATTAAAAATAAAGCTGCCTTTAAAAATTTAACAACAAAGGATATTGAAAGAATAAATTACTGCAAAGAAACCGTGGATAAGCTTATGGACTCTATGGAAACCAAAACCGTGTTTAAAAAACAGCAATAAATATACTTCAGCATAAACAGCTGGAGTATATTTATTTAAAATGAAAATATCAGGAATCTATTGACAATAATTATAAAAAAATATAGAATCAATGTAGATGCAAATGGTTTGCAAGTGGAAAGGAGAAATATATGTCCAAGAAAATACTGGCAGTTTTATTCGCACCTATTTTTGCTCTAGCTTTATCAGGATGCGATAAATTATCCAATAAAAAAACTGAAGAAAATAAAGATAAAATAAATGTAGTTGTATCTATATATCCCTTGAAGGAATTTACAGAGGCAGTAGGGGGAGATAAAGTGAAGGTGACTTCATTAGTCCCTGAAGGGGTAGAGCCTCATGATTTTGAACCTAAGCCTAAGGATATGGAAATACTTACAAAATCCCATCTCTTTGTGATTAATGGATTGGGGATGGAAGAGTGGCTGGATAAGGTATATGAAACAGTGTCTTCGAATAAAGATATTAATATGATAAATACTAGCAAAGGAGCAGATATTATATCATTAAAGGATAATGACCTCCAGGATGATAAGGATGACCATGGTGAGGATGAACATGAAGAATTAGAATATGACCCTCATATATGGCTTAGTTTAAAGGAGGCAAAGGTTCAGTCTAAAAATATAAAAGATGCCCTAATTGCAATTGATGGAGAAAACAAAGATTATTACGAAAATAATTATAATGTTTTTTCAGGTAAACTTGATGATTTATATAAGGAATATAAAGCGAAATTTGAAGGGGTAGGAAATAAAAACTTTGTAACAGGCCACTGGGCTTTTGGATACCTATGCAGGGATTTTAATCTTACCCAAAAGGGCATAAGCGGCTTAAAGGCAGAAGGAGAGCCCACTCCTCAAAAAATGAAAAGTTTAGTGGAATATGCTAAGGCTAATAATATAAAGGTTATATTCAATGAAAAGTTGGCTTCCCCAAAGGTATCCGAAACTTTAGCAAAGGAAGTAGGGGCAAGAGTAGAAAAAATATACACTGTAGAAAGCCATGAAGATAATAAAGGATACTTAGAAATGATGAAAGAGAATCTTGAGAAAATATACACAAGCTTAAAGTAATATATTCAAATAAAACACTGCTTTTAAAATTAATTGTTAAAAAGCAGTGTTTTTTGATTATTATATATAATTTAATTTTTTAGCGCTTTTATATACAGGAACTGCTGCTAAAGATGCTGCAAAACACTTTATTAAATCTCCCGGTATAAAAGGAAGTGTGGTGACAGTTAATATAGCTTTGAAAGTCATATCCTTAAAGGAAAGATATTTCATATTAAAGTAAAAAAGAAAAATTCCAAAAGCATAGATAACTAAAGTTCCTAAAATAGAAGCTGTAAAGAAGTTTATAAAAGAGGCATTATTCTTTTCTGAAATATATCCCACCATTAAGGCACAAATTATAAATCCTAATACGAATCCGAAGGTAGGACTCAGTATAAATGTCAATCCTCCCTTACCGCCGGAAAATACCGGGAGACCGGCTAGTCCAATAAATATATATAATAACTGTGATAATGCTGCCCGTTTAGACCCAAGCAGCATAGCGGCAAGGAGGCAGAATAAACTCTGAAGGGTTATGGGAACTATGCCTATAGGAATGCTTATATATGCTCCCATAGCAGTTAAAGCTGCAAAAAGAGAAATTAAAATAAGATCTTTTGTTTTCGTAGTTTTCATAGTAATACTCCTTATAGTTAACTAAAAATAAAAAGAGGTTAACAATTAATATTTTATTATATTATATTCTTTAAGTCAAATATTTACTGTGTTATTGGTTGTATACTGATAAATAAAAGGATAAAATATAATAAATAAATATTTTAGTATCATTAAATATATAAAGGTGTATAAAGGTTTAGGAGGCTTATTGTTAATGGGGTTTGTTATTTTAGATTTAGAGTTTAATAATATGAGGGGTATAAGTCAGTATTTTCCTGATATAATAGAAGATAATTTAGATAATATGATGGAAAATGAAATAATTGAAATCGGTGCTGTTAAGTATGACGTATATATGAAAGAACTGGAGGAGTTAAAATGCTATATAAAACCTGGAATTTTTAAAGTTTTAAATCCTAAAGTTAAGGAAATGACAGGTATCACCGAAGAGGATTTAGAAAAGGGTATTTCCTTTTCTGATGCAATGAATAAATTGAAGGAATTCTGCGGAACTTCAAATACTATATGTTCTTGGGCTAAAGATGATATAGCAGAGCTTATAATAAATTCTAATTATCATGGCTATAAGGATATAAACTGGATTAATAAATATCTGGATATTCAGGAATACTGCACAAAGGTACTTGCTCATAAAAAATCCTTAAGCCTTAAAAGTGCCTTAGAGGAGCTTAGAATAAAGGTGGAAGAAGAAAAACTTCATGATGCCTTAAATGATGCTAAATATACTGCAGAGGTTTTTAAAAGGCTTTATAACAGCAGAGTGGTGAAAAACTATGTAGTCAATGACGTTTACAATATGCCTGCAGTAATGATAAGGGACTTTAAAGATGTTATACTTGAAGATAATAAAACAGAATTTAAATGCCCAAGATGTCACATTGAAGCTGAAAAGGAACATCCATTAAAGCTATTCAGCTGGAGATTTCTTGCATTAGGATTATGTCCTAAATGCAAGTCAAGGCTTCTTCAGGAGGTTGTTATTAAAAAAAGCCTGAGTGGACAAAAAATATATTCAAACATAAGCACCATTATCAACGAAAGTGATTATTTAAATTACAGCTATAGATTTAAAAAAATTGGTTAATTATATAGAAGGGAGGCATAGCCGCTATTATGAAAAAGAATACAGCAAAGCTTGCATTGACTGCTGCTGCATTAGCAGCTCTGGTTTCTATAATAAAAAAGGATAAAAATAAAAATAACAATACTTCTAATTAAGGTGCAGATTCTGCACCTTTTAAATTTCGTCATAAAATAACTGTTAACAAAATAAGAAATTAATTCAGGAAAGGCGAAAATATGTTAATATATAATTGATAAAATATTTAACGGATAGGAAAGGATATAGTATGAATATAGCATTTTTTTTAACTCCAAAGCATGAAGTAATTTTCGAAAGTGTAGAGGCAACCATGAGGCAGGTGCTTGAAAGAATGGAACACCACGGCTATAGCGCTATTCCTCTTATAGACAAATCAGGTAAGTACGTTGGAACGCTGACAGAAGGAGATTTATTATGGAAATTAAAAAATACTCCTGGCCTTAATTTTGATAACATTAGTCAAGTCAGTGTAAAAGAAATTCAAAGAAGAGTAAAACATCAAAGTGTATATATTAATGAGAATATAGAGAGCTTAATTTCTTTAGCTGCAAGGCAGAACTTTGTACCTGTAGTGGATGATAACGGAACCTTTATAGGTATAATTAAACGTAGCGATATAATTAACTATTGTTATAAACATATGGATAAGGAATAAGACTTTCAATCCCTCATGCTCAGTGCTGGGGGATTATATATTTAAAGGAGATGCAGTTATGATTACAATAATTTCACCAGCAAAAACCTTGGATTTTACGGAAGATCAAAGGGTTAAAGAAAGCACAGAGCCAATTTTTAAAGAAGAAGCAGCTTTAATCGCAGAGGAGTTAAAGAAGTTTTCCCCTGAGGAGCTTGAGGCACTTATGAAAATATCTCCTAAGCTTGCAGAGTTAAATTATAATAGGTATAAAGCCTGGAATACTGAGGCTGACAGAGAAAGGAAGCCTGCTATTTTGACCTTTAAAGGAGATGTTTATAAAGCCCTTCACGCAGAAGATTTCACAGAAAAAGAACTTAAATTTTCTAATGAACATTTAAGGATTTTATCAGGGATTTATGGGGTTATAAGACCTTTTGACAGGATTCAGCCCTATAGGCTGAAAATGGGGACAGCACTTAAATTTAAATCCTACGGTAATTTATATGATTTTTGGAAGGTTAAGCTCACCGGAGCTATAGGTGAGGAGCTTCGAGATCATAAAAGCAAAGAGCTTATAAATCTTGCGTCAGAGGAATATTCCAAGGCTATTGATTTTAAAAAGCTGTCACAGGATATTAAAGTTATAAACATAGTCTTTAAAGAGCTTAGACAGGGCAGATATAAAACCGTGGGTATACTGTCAAAAAGGGCAAGGGGATATATGAGCAGATATATCATTAAAAACAGTATAGATGAAGCAGAAAAGCTAAAATATTTTAATGAGGAAGGCTATGAATTTAACGAAGAAATGTCTGATGAAAATAGATGGATATTTACTTCTAAATAAAATAAAGCGGAAGGTTCAGCCTTCCGCTTTATTTTAAATATTGGTGCTTTCATAAGCAGCTGCAATATAATCAAATTCTTCAGTATCCGTTATTTCACCGTAGGTGTCTTCACTTAGGCCAGGATAATAATAGAGTATAAATTTTTCTTCCGGATTTATAAGATTTTCAATGATGATATACTGCTTATCCTTACTGCAATCCTCAAGGGTAGCAAGAACAGAATACCTTTCAGAAGAACCAGTTCTATCGTTTGTCAGATTCAAAGTATAATTATTATGATGTGTAACGTTGAGAACTTTATGGTCACATTCTGCAATAAAGGAATTTCTTCTGCAGCCCAGGCAACTGTTAAAACCGCAACTTAAAGTACAGTTTAAGCAGGCACATTTACTGCAGTTATCAAGCTGGTTTAAGTTTTCTGAATTTTGAGCTTTATAATCCTTTATAAGCTCTATAGAGTTATCCTTTTTAAAGAAACTTAAAATCCCTGAAGTTTTTGCTTTTTGCTCTGAAGCTTCTAAAAGGCTTATATATCTATCCAAAACAGGGAGCTTTATATAATATTTTCTTTGATTAAGGGTTTCTCCATCTATAAAAGGTTTTATATTATCTATTGCATAATTGATATCTACAAATACTTTGCCGTAAAAATCCTTTTCTGATTTTATATATTCTTTATCCTTCATTTTAGTACCTAACTATTCTTATATTTTTCCAGCTCAGCATCTAAATCAACGGTGCCAAGTTCCTCAAACTCTTTATCAAAATTATCTAAATCAGTTAAATCCTTAAGACCTTCTGCTTCTGATTCTTTTCTTTGAATTTTCCTTTCAATATCATCGATGTTTATTTTGTTACTGCTGGTTTCTACATTAGCAAGTATTTCATTAACCTTTTTGTTAGCTTCTGCGTTGTTAAATCTTGCAGCTGCCTCATCCCTATAATTTCTGGTCTTTTCAATTTCTTGTTCTAAGGTTCTTAAATTGTTTTTAATGGCCTCTGCTTTAGCTGAAGCTTCCCCATAGCTTGCTTTTAATGATTCATACTTCTTGTCTGCATCCAGCTTTCTCTGAAGAGCTTTTTTTGCCAGCTCCTCATTACCTTTTGCAAGGGCAAGCTTTACCTTTTCATCATATTCTTCAGATTCTTTTTTAGAGTTTTCTATCTTCTTTTCAATTTCGTGAACATTTCCAAGTATTTGTGCTGAGCTTAGCCTTGCATTGTTTAAGGATTCCTCCATATCTCTTATCTTTTGATCAAGTAGTTCTATGGGATTTTCCATTTCATCTAAAGTATCGTTTACCTTTGCTCTGAAAATGTTTGATATTCTTTTAAAAATACTCATATACATACCTCCATTTAATTATCGTCTTTTATTTCTTCTTATAATACTAATGATAATAACTATAACTATCATAAATATTACAACTTTAGCCAGTGTTTTTATAATTCCCCATGAAGAATAAGAATAGGGAGTTCTATAGTATCTTGCACTTCTTCCTAAATTCCAAGGAATAGGTATGAAGGTTCTTCTTGATGGTGCATCTGCTTTATTCTTTTTGTTTTCGGTATAGCTTTGGGATCTCTTTGGTGTATTTGAAAAGCTTCCAGATTTAAAATTACCGGTGCTGCTCTTTGAACTACTCTTACTTTTCGTAGAACTGGAAGACTTAGGGGTAGTACTTTTAAAGCTTCCAGATTTAAAGCCACCGGAAGATGCCTTACTTCTAACGCTGGATCTAGGAGCTGCAAAAGCAACCGTGGTGTTAATATTTTTATTTACTATGCCTAAATCATCTATAAAAAATCCGGTAAACAAAAATATAAAGGTTAAAATCAATGTTAATTTTAAAAAGCGCTTTTTCCTTATTTTACACACCCCCGAATAAACATCCATCAATTAAATATATTATTTAATTGATATATTAATTATATGGTATAGAATACTATATAACAACATAAGAAATAACTTATAATAAGCTAAAAAATAGTGTTTGTTTATAAAACTATAACTTTCCTTGCGTATTCTTTCATTTGCTGATTATTTCTTCGATTATTGAATTATATATTAAATATAGCTGTTAAAATATATTATAGCATAGAGGAAACAACAAATTAACAGTTTATAAAATAACTTGTAACTTAATATAAGCTTGTATAAAATAATATTATAATATAGTAGGGCAGTTGTTATAATAATAAATATAAGCTTTACTTTTAAGGAGTGAATAATATGTCTAGCGAAAACAATTTTGAGCAGTCAATGCAGGAAATGATGAATCAGTATGAGTTTAACAAAATACATACTGGAGACATTATAAAAGGAAAGGTTATAAAGGTAACAGAGTCTGAGGCTTATGTTAATATAAACTATTTCAGCGATGGTATAGTTCCAAAGAATGAGATTACTGTGAATGAAGAAGATAATTTAACTGAAATACTATCTGTAAATGATGAAATAGATGTAATGGTTTTAAAAACAGATGATGGAGAGGGAAATGTTCTTCTTTCAAAGATTAAGGCAGACAGCATTAAAGGACTAGAAGAACTGGAGGATTTTTATAGTAAGGAAAAAACTTTTAAGCTTTTAGTTAAGGAAGGGGTAAAAGGAGGAGCAATTGCTTACTATAAAGGAATAAGAATATTTATTCCTGCTTCCCAATTATCTTTAGCTTATGTAGAGGATGTAAAAGATTTTGTATCTAAGGAACTAGAAGTGAAAATAATTGAATTTGATAAAGAAAAATCCAGAATTGTTGCTTCCAGAAAGATTATAGAAAAGCAGGAAGCGGAAGAATTAAGGGATAAACTATGGAAATCCCTTAAGAAAGGCGAAAGAAGGGAAGGTAAGGTTTCAAGGATAGTTAAATTTGGTGCGTTTGTAGATATAGGAGGCTTAGAGGGCCTTGTGCATATATCCGATTTGTCATGGAGCAGGATTAAAGATCCAAAGGAGGTAGTATCAGAAGGGGATACAGTAACCGTTTATGTTCAGGATATAGATATGGATAAGAAGAGGCTGTCTTTAGCCATTAAGGATGTAAATTCTAATCCATGGAATGAGGTTTCTAAGAATTTTAAAATAAATGATGTGGTTACAGGAAAGGTTACTAAATTTATAGCTGTTGGAGCCTTTGTAGAAATTCAGCCCGGAGTGGAAGGATTAGTACACATCAGTGAAATAAGTGAAGATAACATAGCAAAGCCTTCTGATGTATTAAAAATAGGTGATCAGGTTAAGGTTAAAATTATGGATATTGACAATAAAAATAATAGAATGTCCTTAAGTATAAAAAATGCTTCAGAAAATTCAAAGGAATTTTTAAAGTACAATGATGAGTCAGAGGAAGTAACAATAGGTGAATTATTTAAAGATAAACTTAAAAATTTTAAATTTGATTAATGAAAAAGAGTCCGAGAAATCGGACTTTTTTGCTTTAATTAGATTTAATTATAACTGTAATTAAATTGTAACAATTATTAATCGGATTGTAACACAAAAACCATCCAACTATATTAATATATAATTAGATATTAAAGATTAGTCTTATATTAAAAAGAAAAGGGTGATGTTTGTGGAAAGAATTTCTAAGAAAAATACATCCTATACAAAAAGCACATTGAGTTTAATATCGGGTTTATTAATAGGAACTATAATTCCTTTTTTAGCATTTTCTATAACAGATTATTATGGATTAGGTTTTATATTACTGATTGTAGCTATGGTTTTCACATACTATTTGATTAAAAAGAATAAAATATTAAATTCGTTACAGGATGTAGTTTATTTGTTTATTTTTGGATTTTACTTTGGCTTTGTTATGCTTATACCATACTTTGCTATTATTAAAATGTAAATTAAATTTGAAGCTCTGTTGATATGTTTTATAAATGTATAAAGCATACCAGTGGAGCTTTTTATCTGCGTAATTATATAAATAAGGAGTATTGTTGATAGCTTCAGCAGTAGGTGTTATAATTATAAAAAATATAATAAATGGTGGTAGAAGCTATGCTTAATAATACTCCTTCTTATTTAAAGGAAAAGGTTTTTAATATTAAATATAATATTTTAATAGGTGTTATCATATTATTCATTTCGCTGGTATCTCCTTACCTGCTTTTAATCTTTATATTATTTATAATTTACACCGGATATAAATATATAAAAATAAAGGGATATTATGGAGAACAGTATAACAGGGCTTTAAGCCTATATAACGAATCTGCTTATGAACTTGCTGTGGAAGTTATAGATAATTTAAGTATAAGATATAAGTTAGAAGATAACCTTCACATAATAAAAGCTTTAAGCTTATTTCAAACAGGTAATCCGGAGGGGTTTTTAAAGGAGCTTTCTTTAATTAAAACTAAAGAACTGAATAATGATTTAGATATATTGTTTAAAAAAGCAGAGGCTTATACTTTACTAAAGGATAAGGATAAAGCTTTAGATATTTATAATTATCTGCTTAAGGCATTTCCAAACAGCGGTGATATAAAGGAAAGAATCATAAGTTTAAACTAGAAATAATAAATAGTTAAGGGTGAGGCAGGAGTATGTTAACCAATATCTGTCTCACCCTTTTATTATAGCTTTTCTAATTTAAACATATTTGTTCCGCCTACCATAGCAGTAGGCATACCTGCTGCTATAATGATGCTGTCACCTTTTTCAGCTATACCTGATTCAAGAGCTTTATGCTTTGCCTGTTCAAGTATTTCTTCTGTGGTTTTAAAATTGCTGCTTAATACAGGAATTACTCCAAAATGAAGGTTTAAGGATCTTAAAACCTTTTCGCTAGGAGTTATTGCTATAATTGGACAGCTTGGTCTATATTTAGATATTAGCCTCCCTGTAGCACCGCTTTTTGTAGCTGCAATAATTGCTTTTACCGTCAACCTATTAGAGGTTTGAACTGTTGAATAGCTTATGGCGTCTGCAAAACTTGTTAGGGTGATATCCTTTAATCTGGATAGCATAATATCGTAATCCAGATATTTCTCTGTTTCTGTGGATATTTTTGCCATGGTTTCTGCAGCTTCCACGGGATAACTGCCGCTGGCACTTTCACCGCTGAGCATTACCGCATCAGTGCCGTCAAAGACAGCGTTACATATATCTGTTGCTTCTGCTCTTGTAGGTCTTGAATTCTTAATCATTGAATCCAGCATCTGAGTGGCTGTTATAACTATTTTACCTACTTTATTACACTTTTTTATAATTTCCTTTTGAATAAGAGGAACTCTTTCAATGGGAATTTCCACTCCCATATCTCCTCTTGCTACCATTATTCCGTCAGATACAGAAAGGATGTCATCTATGTTGTCAACACCTTCCTGGGTTTCTATCTTAGCTATAATCTTTATTTCATTGCCGCCGTTTTTATCCAGAATACTTCTTACTTCCAGCATATCCGTAGCTTTTCGTATAAAGGAAGCAGCAACGAAATCTACCTGAGTTTCACAGGCGAATTTTAAATCATCTTTATCCTTATCTGTCAAAGCAGGAAGGCTTATGCTTACATTTGGAACATTGACTCCTTTGTGATTTTTTATAATACCACTGTTAATAACTCTGCATATTATTTTTTTATCCTCAACCCTTATAACTTCGAATTCGATCAACCCGTCATCCACCAATATGGTGTTTCCCGGCTTAACGTCCTTATAAAGCTCTTTATAGGATATGGAACATTCCTTTTCATTACCAAGAACCTCTTTGTCGCATCTAAAGGTAAATTCAGAATCTCCCATCAAATAGACTTCATTATTAATAAAATTATGGGTACGGATTTTAGGACCTTTAATGTCCAACAATATGGCTGTAGGGGTATTAAGCTCATTTCGGAGTTTTTTGATGGTGTTGATTATTTTTAAGTGGCTTTCCTGAGTGCCGTGAGAAAAATTCAGCCTTGCTGCGCTCATACCTATGTTTATAAATTTTCTGAGCATTTCTTCACTGCTGCTGGCAGGGCCTATGGTAAAAATCATTTTAGTCTTTTGCATGTTAATCACCTCTATATATTATTCTCTATACTTTGAAATATTTATACCTTATGCTAATTTTTAGTTTACACAAAAAAACAAAGTAAATAAAGGAATATAGTGCTGTAAAACCATAGTTTTCATAAGGTTAAAAGACTGTTAATAATTTAAAGGGAAAATTATTAAACTTTTAAAAACCAGGGTTTTAGTATATACTTATATTATGTTGTTTAAATTACCATAATAAGTAAGAGGTGAATGCTATGACGGTGTTAAATAATTTAGAACCCAAAAAGGTTTTTCATTTTTTTGAAGAAATATCAAATATTCCAAGAGGATCAGGTAATGAAAAAGAAATAAGCGATTACTTAGTGAAATTCGCAAAGGAAAGAAGCTTAGAGGTTATCCAGGATGAAGCTTTGAATGTAATCATTAAGAAGCCTGCCTCTAAGGGGTACGAAAATGCTCCTGTGGTTGTTATTCAGGGACATATGGACATGGTATGCGAAAAAAACAGAGATACAGTACATGATTTTGAAAAGGATCCCATTAAGCTGAAGGTAGAAGGAGATTACGTCTTTGCACAGGGAACTACCCTTGGAGCTGATAATGGAATTGCTGTTGCATATGCTTTAGCGGTATTAGACTCCCCGGAGATGCTTCATCCTGCTCTGGAGGTTTTAATAACCACGGAGGAAGAAACAGGCATGTCCGGTGCTTTAGCTGTTCAACCTGAGAATATAAAGGGAAGAATATTATTGAACATAGATTCTGAAGAAGAAGGAAAGCTTCTTGTAAGCTGTGCAGGAGGAATAAGAAATAAAGTAGTGCTTCCTATTGAATGGGACAATGCAGATGAAAAATACCAAGACTTTGAAATAAAGGTTAGAGGCTTAAAAGGTGGACATTCAGGAATGGACGCTATTAAGCAGCGGGCTAATTCAAATAAAATAATGGGAAGAATACTTGCAGATATTAATTCAGAGCTGGATATAAGACTTGCTGCTATAAACGGAGGCTCAAAAACTAATGCTATACCAAGGGAAATGGATGCAGCATTATCGGTGAAAGAAGAAGATGTTTCAAAGCTTCAAGAAAAAATAGAAAAATGGAATAAAACTTTATCTAACGAGTATAAAACCGCAGATCCAGGATTAAAAATCACATTAGAAAATGCTGAAGCTCCTTTAGAAAAAGTATTTTCCAAAGACACTACTGAAAAGGCGGTAAAGCTTTTATATCTTATCCCCAATGGAATAATGAGTATGAGCATGGAGATTGAGGGACTGGTTCAAAGTTCCACTAACCTAGGGGTAGTAATCACTAATGAAAATGAAATAGAATATCACAGCGCTATAAGAAGCTCTGTGGGAAGCTTAAAAGAGGATATAACCCTGCAAACAGCCTTCATAGCTGAAGCTTTTGGTGCAGAGATTATCTCTCAGGCAGGTTATCCTGAGTGGCAGTATAATGCAGAATCTAAAATAAGAAAAATTAGTGAGAGGGTTTACAAAAACTTAACTGGCTCTGATGCAGAAATTGTAGCGATTCATGCAGGTCTGGAGTGTGGATTATTTAAAGAAAAATTCAGTGATATGGATATGATTTCTTTTGGACCTAATTTATATGATGTTCACACACCAAATGAGCATATGAGCATATCCTCAGTTAAAAACTTATGGGAGTTCTTAGTAGAGCTTTTAAAAGAAATAAAATAGATTTATGATGTAAATTATATAAGCCTGACTAAGTCAGGCTTATATAATTTTATTTTCTAATGTATTAAAATGTTTAACAAAGCTTGAATATGTAATATAATAGTAATAATATAGAATATATAGCCTGGCGGTGATGATTTGAAGATAAATATTGGGCTAAGGATTTATAAAACTGCTTTTGCTATTTTTTTATGCGTTCTAATATCTAATCTTCTTGGTATTTCGGCCTTTTATCCCTGTATTGCTGCGGTTATATCTATGGAAAGTACAGTGATAAACTCATTTAAGGCTGGAATCAACAGAATGCAGGGAACAGTATTAGGAGCAGTGATAGGACTAATATTCAGCAGCATAAAAAGAAACAGTCCTGTTTTATGCGCCTTGGGAACCATATTGATCATAGTGTTCTGCAATAGATTTAAATGGAAAAAATCAGTGGTAATATCCTGTACCGTTTTTTTTGCAATAATGATAAATGTATCCGCTAAAACTCCTATGGAATACAGCTTAGACCGTAGTATAGATACCTTTATAGGAATTATAATAGCGGTTTTGGTTAATTATTTGATATTTCCGCCTAAAATACATCAGCGGATAGAGGAAGAAAGCAGAGATATTGAAAAAAATATTTCAGAGAAGCTGGACAATCTTGCGAAAAATTATATCTTAAAAGAGGTTGAGGATTTAAGATTATTATTGGATAAGTACAGCACCTTAGTTAAATCCTTAGAACAGGAGGATATAATATATAAGGAGGAGGATTATGAGCTGGAAAAGTATACATATTTACTTAAAAGATATGAAGTGATTTATGTATACTTAGAAACATTAACTTTGGTTAATATTTCTAAATGCAGTATAAACAAAGAAAATTTAGAGTCTTTACATAATATTACTGGGGAAGAATATATTTATAGTGAAAATAGTATTATGAATAATGAAGAAAACATTATATATAATTACAATATAAGAAAGATAATTCAGGCTTTTAATTCCATTTTGAATTATTCATAGTGCGTCACAGTGGGGAAGGTTAAAATGAAAAAAATAGATAAGGTTAAATTTACAGTTCTTATAATGATATTGTCCTTTACTGTACTGATGTTTTTTACACATAGGGAAGAGCTGAGGGGGATTTCGGTGCACAGCCTTGTAGAACTAATTGGACAGAAAGGCATTATATCTGTAGTTTTATTTTTGGCAGTATTTGCTCTTAAGCCATTTTTATTGATTATTCCTTCTGCAATGATCTCTATAGTAGGAGGTATCTTATTTGGACCGATAAAAGGATTAGCTTTAAGCGTAATAGGTTTTTTTCTGTCAGGAACTCTTGCTTACTGGCTCTCTAGGCTTTTAGGCAGATCTTTTGTTGAAAAGATTTTAGGAAAAAAGACACTTGAACTGGATACTAATTTAGAAAAGAAAGGTTTCAAAATTCTGCTTCTGTTAAGGCTGCCTCCGGTACTGCCTTATGACCCATTAAGTTATACCTGCGGTTTAACTAAGATTAAATATTGGGATTTTATACTTGCATCAGTGATTGGAATACTTCCTGAAACTACCTGTTATTCTTTTTTAGGTAAAAATATATTCGATCCATTTTCACCACAGTTTATAATACCTCTAATCTTTATTGCGGCGGCGGCATTGTCATCAAGTGTTCTTTTTACAAGGTCTCGCAAAATAACAAGAGAAGAAAACAGTTAGTTAAAAGTTTGAGTATACTACTCAAACTTTTATTTTTTAAAAAAGGATTTTATTACTATTTGTAGAATTATTCTCATGAGGTGATAATAATGTTAAATTTAAATGTTATCCATGATGATATTGTAATATCCAGTATAAATAAAGAGGACATATGTTGTGTTCAGAAATGGATAGAAAAACAGAATCATTGCCTTGATGAGAGAATTTATGCTAATTCTTTGGATATGGATGAATTTATGAAAAGGTTCATAGAATATTATGTATGCGAAGATGAAATATTTTTTAAAATCGAAAAGGATAGTAAAATTATAGGTCTTGTAAAAGGCAGGCTGGAGCATAAGGAGACTCAGGAACTTTTTATCTGGTTTTTTATGGTTGACACAGAGCTTAGAAACAAAGGAATAGGAAGAAAAATTTTAAATGTAATAATGGATTATTTTAATAACAATATGGATACTAAAGTCTTTTCTGCAGGAGTATGTTCTTCCGACACTAAGGCTATAAACTTTTGGGAGGAAAACTGTTTCTCATTAGTAAGGATAACAAAGAACTTTTTTAAAGCCGATGAAGATGAAGGGGATTTAATGGTATATAAAAAGATTTGCAGTTAAAATTTAATTAATACATTGTTTACAAACCCCGTTTATATTTTGCCCTTTGAGAAAATATAATATAGTGTAGGGCTGAATCTCTAATAAGAGTACGGAGGAACCAATTTAAAGGGGTTAATCTAGGTGACATTTATTGCAAGGTGCATTTAAAAAAAACATCTAGTAGGGAAACCTTCAACCGAACCCGTCAGCTAACTCCGGAAGCCGGAAGGGAGGGGTTACAAATGAAGCTTACTTATACCAAAATATTTTCTGGTTTAGTTTTTTCCTCAACTATAGTTATTGCTTTAGCATCTCAGAGAGAATGTGCAAAAGCGGATACTATAACACAGGTACGAGAGGGTGTAGTGATCCGATCCACTAATATGGTGGGCAAAAAAACTATAAAAGTACCGCCAAAGGGGAATAATAATGGAGTTTCCAAGGGGAGTTCCGCTATATCGAGCTATTCCAGAGGGGATAGCAGCATTGCTGCCAGTGTAACAGCTTATGCTTTAAAGTTTATTGGAAGCCCATACGTTTATGGGGCTGAAGGACCCAGAGCTTTTGATTGCTCTGGATTTACACGATATGTGTATAAAAATTTCGGAGTAAATTTGGACCATTATACAGGTTCTCAGTTTCGTTCAGGGGTATCCGTCGCTAAAAACCATCTTCAGCCTGGAGATTTGGTTTTTTTTAATACCCAGTCGCCAATTGGCCATGTAGGTATCTATTTAGGAGGAGGGGATTTTATCCATGCTCCCTCCAGTGGGAAAACTGTGACGGTAACTTCTTTAAACAGCAGTTATTACGTAAAAAGGTATGCAGGTGCTAGACGACTATTACGATAAGTAAGGAAAAACTCGACGTTTATTGTCGGGTTTTTTTTAGTATATCTCCTTATATGTGTTAATATGATTTATTAAACACTAAATATAATGGAGGGGTAAGATGGGATACACAAGATATAACTATGTTAAAAAGAATAGTAATATTAAAAAGGTTATTATAGTCTTTTTGATATTAGTTTTACTGGCGTTAGGTGTAGGGACTATACTGTCAAAGATTATATTTAAAGATATAGACGGCGGCTCATTAATTCCAAACCCATTAAAAAAGGATAATGCTCCTATAAATCAGAAAGATGGAAATAAGAAGGAGGCAGAGGAGTATATAATATTCCAGGGAGGATATTATTCCAAGAAAGAAAATGCAGAGGAAGCAAATAACAAATTTAAGGAAAAATACAGTTCTTTTGTTTCACAAGATGGGGACAAGTACAGAGTAATAATTACTTTAGTAAAGCCTCAGGAGGCTGAAAAGATAGCGGAAGCTTTGACTAAAGATGGATTGAATTTTATAAAGACTCCAGTTTATATAAAAAGAGAAGATTTAATGATGGAAGAAATAATTGAATCCATAGAAGCTCTGATGCAGATAAATGTAAAACTTGGGGATTCTCAGGTGAAAGGAATAAAAACCGCTGAATTAAAAAAGTGGAGCTCGGAGCTTGAAAAGCCGAAGGAGAAATCTAAAAACACAGCTCTTTTGGAGGATATAAACAATTATATAAAGGCTCTTCCTGAAGAAATAAAAAAAGAAAATCAAAAGGATTTACTAAGCTATATATATAGCTTAGTAGTAAAATTTAAAGTTTAAATAAAATCGCCCTAAGGCGATTTGTTTTTTTATTAACATAAAAGTAAAAAAATTTTTAAAAAGATTCTTTCCTCTTGTGAAGGTATTTATTAAATGATAAACTATATAAGATGTAAAATAAAAGTGAGGGATAAATTTGAGTACTTCTAATAAATCATTTTCCTTAATAATATTCATAATTTTAGGTGCAATATCCGGAAGCATTTTAGGAGAATTTTTAGGAAGCTATTTTCCTTCATTAAAAATCTTAAGTACAATTTATAGTATAGGTACTAAAGCACCTTTATTTGTTGATTTAAAGGTTATGACATTAACCCTGGGAATGACAGTTAATTTAAATGTTATGACTATTATCGGGGTTATACTGTCAATAATATTATATAAGAAGTACTAGGATGTGATGGTTTGAAAATAGTGTTAGCTTCTGCTTCTTTAAGAAGGCAGGAACTTCTTAAGAGAATAATACAGGATTTCCATATAGTTGTAAGTAATTTCAGCGAAGATTCCATAATGTATAACAATGATCCAAAGGATTATGTTATTAAACTTTCTCAGGGTAAAGCCCGGGAAGTTTCTGAAAGGATTGACCATGAAGCTTTAATTATTGGAGCAGATACAGTAGTGGTCTTAGAGAATAAGATTATGGGAAAACCAAAGGATGAAGGCGATGCCTTTAATATGCTGAAAAATTTAAGCGGTAAATGGCATAAAGTTTATTCCGGAATTACTTTAATAAATACTAAGGATGGAAAAAGTATTTCCGATTATGTTTGTACTAAAGTGAAGTTTTCACATATCAGCGACGAAGATATTCAAAAATATATAAATACCGGAGAACCTATGGATAAAGCAGGAGCATACGGTATTCAAGGCTTGGGAGGTATCTTTGTTGAGGCGATTAATGGCTGCTACTATAATGTAGTGGGATTTCCTTTAAACAAGATAAGTGGTATGCTGAAGCAGATGGTATAAAAACAAGGGGGAGGGCAATCTGTAGTAAAGGAGAGAATAATGAAATCCAATTTACGAATTATAGATTTACCTCGGGAAGAAAGACCTAGAGAAAAGCTTCTAAAATATGGAGCGGATAAATTATCTAATTCTGAGCTTTTAGCTTTAATTCTGCGAGTGGGAAGTGACAATGAAAACATTCTGCATCTATGCGACAGAATATTAAGCTATACAAGCGGTTTAGAAGGATTACTCACTCATACACCATATGAGCTCATGAATTTAAAAGGAATTAAGGAAGCAAAAGCTTCACAACTTGCGGCACTTGCCGAAATAGCAAAACGAATGAGATGTATAAAATCAAATACATCAGAGAAAATTTCAAAACCTGCTGATGCAGCCTGCTTAGTTATGGCTGAGATGAATATATTAAAACAGGAGGTTTTGAAAGTAATAATGTTGAATACTAAAAATTATGTTATCTTAATGAAGGATATTTTTAAAGGAAGTTTAAATTCTTCTATAGTTCACCCAAGAGAGATATTTACTGAAGCTTTAAGAGCAAACAGTGCAGCCATAATAGTATGTCATAATCACCCTTCAGGTGATCCTGAACCCAGTAAGGAAGATATAAACATAACCTTAAGGTTAAAGGAATGCGGCAGTATTATGGGGATTGAATTGTTAGATCATATTATAATAGGCGGGAATTCTTATATCAGCTTAAAAGAAAAAGGAATAATTTAACACGAAAGGGGAATAAAAATGGCATTATTCGGAATGACAAAGGATATGGGTATAGATTTAGGTACTGCTAATACATTGGTATATGTAAAAGGTAAAGGTATAGTTTTAAGGGAGCCATCAGTAGTGGCTATTAATAATATAACAAAAAGACCTCTGGCAGTAGGAAGCGAAGCAAAGCTTATGATAGGAAGAACACCAGGGAATATTGTTGCGATAAGACCTCTTAAGGATGGAGTTATAGCTGACTTTGATATAACTCAAACCATGCTTAAGAAACTTATAGAAAAGGTCACCTCAAGAAGTGCTTTTACCAGCCCAAGAATAATAGTATGCTTTCCTTCCGGAGTAACAGAGGTGGAAAAGAGAGCTATTGAAGAATCTACAAGGCAGGCTGGTGCAAGAGATGTAGTGCTTATGGAGGAACCAATGGCAGCAGCTATTGGAGCAGGATTACCTGTTGATGAACCTACTGGAAGCATGATAGTAGACATGGGAGGCGGAACTACTGAGATAGCAATTATCTCCTTAGGAGGAATAGTTACAAGCAAATCCTTAAGAATAGCAGGAGATGAATTAGATCAGGCTATTATCAATTATATCAAAAAAGAATACAACTTAATGATTGGAGAAAGAACCTCCGAAGCTATAAAAATGGAGCTGGGTTCAGCTTTCAAAACAGATGAAGAAGAAAGAACTATGGACATTAAAGGAAGAGATTTGATTTCAGGTCTTCCAAAGACCATTGAAATTACTGAAAGCCAAATCAGAGAAGCTTTAAAGGAACCTATTTCTTCAATTATAGAAGCTATTAAAACAACTTTGGAAAAAACACCACCTGAGCTCGCTGCGGATATAATGGATAAAGGTATTATGTTAGCTGGTGGAGGAGCACTTTTAAGAGGATTAGATATGCTTATTAACCATGAAACACATATGCCTGTACATATTGCAGAAAACCCTCTTGATTGTGTTGCATTAGGTGTTGGTAAAGCATTAGATAACTTTGACAGTATAGCTAGAGGTCAAAGAGGCTAAGGATGAAGTTTTTAAAAAACAAACTGGCAGTAACTATAGTGGTACTGTCAGTTGGCTTTTTAGCTTTAATTGGTTATAGTGTCAAGAGGGAAAACAATAATATAGTAGCTGGCGGATTAGGAAATATCCTTAATCCAATTCAAAGCTTTGTGTACGGAATAAATTCTAAAGCCCAAGGCTTTTTAGACTTTGCTTTTAATTTTAAAGATGTAAGAGCTGAAAACAAGAGGCTTAGAGAAGAAAATGAAAAGTTAAAGTCAGATCTTTTAGAATATGACAGCATAAAAGGGGAAAACGAAAGATTTAGAGAAATATTTGATTTTAAAAACCAGCGTTCAGAATATAAGTATGTGGGCTGTAACATTGTGGGGATAGGTGGAAACAGCTTTTTAAACAGCTATATTATTGACAAGGGTGAAAAAGATGGAATTACAAAAGGAATGGTAGTTATTAGCTCACAGGGGTTAGTGGGTCAGATATCCAGAGCTGAAAGCAATTGGGCAATTGTAGATTCTATTATAAATGAAAATATAGCGGTAAGTGTTACTGTACAAAGTACAAAAGAATCCGTAGGAATAGTTAAGGGATACAGAGACAGCGATAACAGGCTTTTGGCAAAGGTCTATAACCTTCCACTTGACTCAGAGGTGAAACCTGGTGATGTTATATCCACTTCCGGTTTAGGGAGAATATATCCAAAAGGTATAAGAGTGGGTACAGTAATGTCTGTAGAGGAAGATAAAGGTAAACTCATGAAAATAGCAGTGGTTCAGCCTTTCGTAGATTTTAACAGGCTTGAAGAGCTTTTTATTGTAATCCCGGAAGATATTCGGAATATACAGTACTAAAAAATTGGAGAAATAAATATGAGAAAAGTAATATTAGTTTTACTAAGTATAGTTTTCCTTATAATAGACAATACTGTAATGCCATTTTTTAGCATTAACACCTATTATCCCAGTATTCTAATGGTGTTTGCTATATGCTATTCTATAATTAATGATAAATGGGACGCTTTAAGCATTGGTGTTATATCAGGATTACTTCAAGATATATATTTTTTCAGAGGCTTTGGAGTGAATGCGCTGGTAAACATGATTATCTGCCTTATAGCTTCTCAAATAGGAGAAAATATATTTAAAGAAAAAAAGCTTATACCAGTAGTTGCTGCTTTTTTCCTTACTACTTTAAAATACTTAATGGTTTATGTAATACTATATGTAACAAAGGTACAAACTCATATTAAAGGAGTGTTTTATATAGGTATAACTTCTATGATACTTGCATTGTTAATGTATAAGCGGGTATATAAGTTATCTCAAAAGAACTATATGAAAAAAGATTGGAAATTTAATGAATAGGTGGTTTTATTGAAGAAGAATAATAAAATAAGTAGGTACAGCGCTTTGATAATTATAATGCTTATTATATATGCAGCTATACTGTCTAAGCTTGCAATACTGCAGATAGTTAAGCATGATGATTATAAGGATAGAGCAAATAACAGATCCGTTAGACAGATTCCTGAGCAGGCGCCCAGAGGTAAAATATTAGATTCAAATGGTTCTGTTCTTGCAGACAGCAGACAGAATTATGCTATTGAATATATTGAAACTACTGATAGTGATAAATACTTTTTTGAAACTATGACCAAGGTGTTTTCACTGCTGGATGAGTTGGGAGAACAGCAGAAGGATGATTTTAAGCTTAAGTTAGACAGCAGCAATAAATTTTATATAGAATATACTTCATCGGACCCCTCTGTGATAAAGAAACAGGATTTGAGGTTTAAAATAGATAGAGGGATGGACTTTTACATTAAAACTGAATCAGAGTATTTCAAAAAGAAAAAAGGGGATTTGAGTGAAGAGGATCAATTAAAGCTTGAGGAGGAAATATTAAAGGTTACTCCTGAAGAGCTTTTTTACAGGCTGGTTAAAAAGTATGATCTTTATAAACTCATGATACCGGATCCAAGTGAAGATGAAAAAAAGGCATATGAGAAAAAGACAGGAAAAGAAATAACAGAAGAGCTTCTAAAAAAGTACAGCCTGGAGCAGCTGAGAAGATATGTATTGGTAAAGGATGCCATAAAAATGCAGAGCTATTCAGGGTTTAAACCTGTAACCATAGCAGCAAATATAAAGGACGAAAGCGCCTTTATATTTATGCAGAAGCTTAATGATATGCCGGGGATTGACGTAAGACTTCAGCCTATAAGGTTTTATCCTTATGGAAGCCTGGCTTCCTCTGTAATAGGATATTTATCTCATATTAATGGAGATCAGAAGGAAAAATATGAGGAAAGAGGATACGATGCATCAACGGATCTCATAGGAATGAGCGGAATAGAAGCAGCATTTGAGGATAGACTTAAAGGTTCAAAAGGGGGAACTACCGTTAAGGTTAATAAATTCGGCAGAAAAACCGATGAGCTCTTTAAATTGGAGCCATATCCCGGGGATAACATTCAGCTTACCATAAATAAAGAGCTTCAATATACTGCAGAAAGAGCATTGGAGGAAACTCTTGAATCATTAGCTAAGCAAAAGGTTATAGACGGAGGCAAAAACGTAGTTGCCAATGCTAACAGAGGTGCTGTTGTGGCTCTGGATATTAACAGCGGTAAGGTCCTTGCTTTAGCAAGTCATCCAAATTTTGATCCTAACATATTCACCATTCCAGGAAAGCTTACACCGGAACTCAGCAAAGAATATTTTAATCCGGATTATGAAGCCTACGCTAAGGAATATATAAAGAAAACTGGAGCAAATAAAACTGTAGACCAGCTGTTCAAAAAGGATTCAAATGGATTTAGATCCGATGTATATGATGTGTATCCTAAACCATTCTTTAACTATGCTACTCAAGGACCTGTACCTCCGGGTTCCACCTTCAAAACCATAACGGCAGTAGCTGGATTGGAGGAAGGTGTTATTTCACCAGGGGAAAAAGTCTTAGACCAGGGAATATTCAATAAATATCCTGAGTTTATAAATTATCAGGGTAAATGCGATATTTACGATAGACACGGAGGTTCCCACGGCTATGTGGACATGGCAGAAGCTTTTAGAGTTTCCTGTAACTATTATTTTTATGAAGTTGCCTACAGACTCTATAAAAGAGATGGTCTTGATAAATTAGCAGAGTATGCATGGAAATTAGGTTTGGGAACAGACCCTAACAGCAAGGTTAAAAAAGGTACAGGTATAGAAATAACTGAAACTACTTCAGGACAGGTTTATAACAGTGTGTCCTATAGAAATACTGTGGCAGATATGGCTAAATTTGAAGTAGTTGAGATGCTTGAAAAAGGAGAATATACCTTTGCACCGGATAAAGGAAAGAGGCATAAAGGCTTCAACATTGAATACAAAAAAGATGATGATGAAGAATTAGAAAAAGCCAAAAGGGAAGTTAAGGATTATATAACAGAAAAAATTAGAGAACCAAGAAAATCAGATAAGAATCAAGAATTTAACGATATTACTAAAGAAATAAAATCCAAGCTGGAAAATCTAACGAAGGTATACACTGAAGAGGAAAAGTCAAAATATACAAAAACCGATTTTGATAATGCTGCTTATAACATGGCTAGATATATAGTATTTGATAAATCCGGAGATATAACTTCACCAGGTAACCTTACCAATGCATCTATAGGACTTGGTATGAATAACTTTACTCCTGTTCAAATGGTAAATGCACTAGCCAGCATACTAAATGGAGGGAAAAGATACAAGGTTCATTTAGTGGATAAAATTTTAAACGCAAATAACGAAGTTATTGAAGAAGTAAAGCCTATAGTGGTTGAGGATCTGCAGCTTAAGCCTTCTACAGTTAATTCAATAAAAGAAGGTATGAGAAGAGTTAATCAAGGCGGAACCTTCAAGGATTTCCCAATACCATCAGGAGGAAAGACAGGAACAGCTCCTTACAGCAATATACAAAAGGATGTAGGAAGAGCGGCTTATGGTGTGTATGTGGCCTTTGCTCCTCTGGAAAAACCTGAAATAGCAGTTGTAACTGTACTTTATGATGCTGCTCACGGAAGCAGTGCGGGACCTGTGGTAAAAGCGGTAATGGAAACTTATTTTAGGGATCAAATCAAATCCCAATACCCTAATTATAAATCTGCTTCTACCGGGTACAGTCTTGAGCCTCCTGTGCAGGAAATCGACACTGAAAATTAGTATATAAAAAGGCTGCGGATTTATTTCTGCAGTCTTTTTATATGGATTATTTAATTTTATATGAAGTTTATTAATTTATTTTATAATTTATTGTAAAATACAGAAGGATTTCTCTATATTCTGTTGAAATATAATAAAGTATGGCTTGAGTTTGGAGGTTTCATTATGATCGACAATAGAATTATTATTAAAGGCAATAAAGAAGGTCTTATTGCTGTAATAAATATGTACAAATTTAAAGATTTTGATGATATGCTTGAGGTATTAATTGAAAAGCTCTCTAATGGTAAAAAGTTTTTTAAGGGAGCAACACTTACAATTAATATTAATTTAAAGTTAATAGATGAACCTCAAATGAAAAAGCTTAAGCATGTACTTTTTGAGGAATGCCTTATAAAGGATTGTATTTTTGTTGATAAGGATGATGCAGCAAATAAGATGTTTAATGGGGTTCATGAAGGAAGAACGAAATTCATAACCAAGACAGTAAGAGGAGGACAGGCTATTAATTACCCTGGAAATGTAGTTATCATTGGAGATGTTAACAGCGGTGCAGAGGTTCATGCAGAAGGAAATATAGTAGTGGTAGGAACCCTTAAGGGTCAGGTATATGCAGGCTCTTCGGGAAATAAAAAAGCTTTTATATCAGCCTATAGCCTTCAGCCTGAAATACTGCAAATCGCAGATATAATAACAATATCTCCTGAGGATGAAACTATGCCAGAATATCCTGAGGTAGCTAAGATAAAGGATGGAGTAATAGTAGTTGAACCGTATTTACCTAATAAATATAATTATTAATTCGTATGGAGGGATTTAAATGGGTGAATCTATTGTAATTACATCAGGTAAGGGTGGTGTAGGTAAAACTACAACTACTGCAAATATTGGAACAGCACTGGCTTCTATGGGGAAAAAGGTAGTGTTAATAGATGGAGATACAGGGCTTAGAAATTTAGATGTATTAATGGGTCTTGAAAATAGGATAGTTTACACTATTATTGATATAGTGGAAAACAGATGCAGGACAAAACAAGCTTTAATAAAGGATAAGAGATTTCCGAATCTTTTCCTTCTTCCTACAGCACAAACAAAGGATAAAACGGATATAAACCCTCAGCAGATGCTTAAACTTGTAGAGGAATTAAAGGAAGAATTTGATTATGTGGTTATTGACTGCCCTGCAGGAATAGAGCAGGGATTTGAAAATTCTATAGTAGGTGCTGACCGAGCTGTAGTTGTTGTTAACCCTGAAATCACCTCTGTAAGAGATGCTGATAGAGTAATAGGAAAGCTGGATGCCAAAGGACTTGAAGATCATCAGGTAGTTATAAACCGCTTAAACTATGAAATGACGCAAAAAGGGGATATGCTTGATATAAGCGATATAATAGAAACACTGTCTGTTAAGCTTTTAGGAGTAGTTCCTGATGATAGAAACATAACCGTTTCAACTAATAAAGGAGAACCTATAGTCCTTGATGAAAAAGCAATGGCAGGTCAGGCATTTAAAAATATTGCAAGAAGACTGCTTGGAGAAGATGTTCCTATTATGGATTTAAATACTGAAAGTACAGGTTTTTTTGCATCCATTAAAAAACTATTTAAAAAGAATAAATAGGAGGAATAGAGATGGATTTTTTAATTTTTACT
>NZ_CCXI01000021.1 GCF_000820705.1 Clostridium polynesiense
AATAGGAGGAATAGAGATGGATTTTTTAAATTTTTTACTAATAAACCTACTCCTAAAGAAGTGGCAAAAGATAGATTAAAATTGATTTTAATCCATGATAGAGGAAATCTATCAAATGAAACCTTAGATATGATAAAAAGTGAAATTTTAGAGGTATTATCACGTTATGTTGAAATAGATACCTCTGATGTTGAGATAGCAGTTACTACATCAGAAAGCCTGGAAGGTAATTCTCCTTCTTTAGTTGCTAACATACCAATTAAAAATGTGAGATCCAGATAACTACTAATTGACACTAAGCTATATATATTATAAACTTAATTGATTCATCATTCATAAGAGTTTATAATTATATATAGCTTTTATTTTTGTGGAGGGATGTTATGTTTAAAAAGTTTAAGATAGATTCCAAGCTTTTAAGGGAGATGGATTGGATGATTCTTATAACCTCCATACTTATACTTCTGTATGGAGTGGTAAATATATATATCAGTTCAAGTAAAGATGGAGGTTATTATGCCAAACTGCAGCTTATTTGGATGGTATTAGGACTCATAGTGGTATATTTTATACTGCTTGTAGATTACAGCGTTGTAAAAAATTATGTGGGATTAATATATTGGGCATCGATTATACTGCTTTTTTCAACTATATTTATAGGCAGTGTAGTAAAAGGTGCCAGAGGATGGATAGCATTAGGTAACAGAGCAATACAGCCGGCGGAATTCGCTAAAGTTGGAATGATGCTTATGCTGGCAAAGAAAATTGATGATATGGAAGGCAATATAAATGATTTTAAAAATTTAGCTACCCTTATTGGCTATGCTGCTCTTCCCATGATTCTTATAGTTATACAGCCGGATATGGGAATGACTATGGTGAGCTTCTTTATTGCCCTTGGTATTTTATTCGTAGCAGGGCTGAATTATAAAGTGATTTTAGGCGGATTTGTATCTTTATTCTTTTCTGTTCTTATGGTGTGGAATTCACCTATAATGCCGGACTATTGGAAGAGAAGACTGACTTCCTTCATTCACCCTGAAGGAGATGAATTGGATTCCACCCTTCAGCTCCTCCAGTCTCAGATTGGAATTGGTTCAGGAGGCTTTTTTGGTACAGGGGCTCCCTTTAGGGAAAGTGCTAATACAAGTTATGTATCTCAATTTGTTCCGGAATCACACACGGATTTTATCTTTTCAATATTAGCGGAAAATTGGGGATATATCGGAGCGGTATTATTATTGGTATTATACGGGATACTGGTTTATAGAATTATACAAGCAGCAAGAAATTCAAAGGATTTATTTGGATCCTTAATATGTGTAGGTGTGGCTAGCACCTTCTTATTTTCCATACTCCAAAATATTGGAATGACCATCGGAATCATGCCTATCACAGGAATAACACTACCTTTGGTGAGCTATGGAGGAAGCTCCGTGCTTACGGTTTTTATTTCTATAGGGATGGTTTTGAATATATCCATGAGGAAAAAGAAGATTATTTTTTAGCAAGGAGGATTTTATGAATATAGCGCTTATTGCACATGATATGGCTAAAGATGATATGATTAATTTTGTAAAGAGGTATAAAGAAATTCTTTCTAAGCACACTCTCTTTGCTACAGGAACTACAGGTAAGCTGATAAGCGAGAATACAGGACTGACTGTAGAAAGATTTCTTTCAGGACCCTTAGGAGGAGATCAGCAGATAGGTGCAAGAATTGCAGTAGGAGAAATCAGCTATGTAATATTCTTAAGAGACCCTTTAACTGCACAACCTCATGAGCCTGATGTAACCGCTCTTATAAGGATATGCGATGTGCATCATGTTCCTATAGCTACAAACCTTGGAACAGCGGAGATACTGATAAAAGGAATAAGAGATTTATAAAAAAGTACCGGAATATAAGTGTTCCGGTATTTTTTTATTCTACTTAATAGAGCGAATAATTCTAAAATGCTGTGGAAGTAAATATATATATTATAAATGACATAGCTGAATATATAAGGAAGCAAAGGAAGGAATATTGGAGCAAGGGAGAGAGAGTATGGGAAGCTATAACTCACATTATGAAAATTACTACTCAATATTAAAGGAGAAAAAAAGATCGGTAAGGCATCCTGCTTATAATCCTCATAAAACTAAAAGCAGAGAAAGAAGCATCAAAGAAATATTGGTTAAAAGGGTAATTCAGGAGTTATCCGGGGTTTTATGCCTGTTTTTAATAGTGATTTTCTGCAGATATATAAATAACCCAAAGGTTCAGGAATTTTACAGCTATTCAAGGTTACTTGTAAACAAGAATTATGATATAAATACTGCTTTTGAAAAAGTGAAGAATATAAAACTTGAAAGCTTGAGAAATAAAGCCGAGGAATATATTGAAAGCATTAAAAATAAACTTACCGGAGAACAGGGAGTTAAAGAGAAAACTTTAGATTACTATTCTCCGCCTGTATCAGGAGCTGTTTTTAAAAGCTTTGGAAGTATAAAGGAAGGAATACCTGAGAGCATGAATAAGGGGGCTATAGTTGAAGCAAAAGCTCCATTTGAGGTTAAATGCTGCTTTCAGGGAGAAGTAAAGGAGATAGGTGAGGATAAAGAAAAAGGACAGTACATCATTATTAACCACGGAGAAGGGATAGAAACCAAATATTTTATGCTGGAGGAGATAAGAATCTCGGAAAATGCTAAGGTTAATAAGGGAGATACAATAGGCAAGGTAACTTCAGCTGTAAATGGAGAAAAGGGATATATATATTTTGAGTTATCATATATGGGAGAAGAAAAAAATCCGGAGGAATATATAAATTTTAACTTTTAATAATTTTTAGGAGTATTAAATGTACAAAAAGCTTATAAAATACCTGCCTCAAATACTTCTTATATCGGTTATAGCAATGCACACACAATTTGCAGTGGCGTTTTTTTGGGTAATGTTTCACGAGTTAATCCATTGTGCAGTATCCTATAAGCTTAATGTTAAAAAGGAAAAAATCGGAGTTCACGCCCTTGGGGCTTATCTTAAGCAGAAGGATTTAGATTATATAAGTCCTAATCAGGATATTTTAATATCTCTTTCAGGACCTATGGCAAATATGGCTGCTTCTGCTTTTTTTTATCTTTTGTCCTTCAGATTTTCAGGAAGTTTCATTACTCTTTCCTATGAAAGCAATCTGGCTTTAATGATGTTTAATCTGCTTCCTGCCTTTCCTTTAGACGGAGCAAGGATACTTAGGGCGTATTTAAGTAAAAAAAGACTTTATAAGCAGGCTTATAAGTTTACTGTATACTGCAGCTTTGTAGTGAGCTTCCTTCTCAGTACAGGTTTTATTTTTTTGCTTTTTTTTAATAAAATCAATATAACATTAGGATTGTCCTCTGTATTCATATTGATGTTTACCCTTAAAGAAAAGAAAAGGATGATGTATATAATAATGGGCGATATAGTAAAAAAGAGAAATAGATTTTTAAAGCAGAAATTTTTAGAGAATAAAAGTATTTCAGTACATTATGAACTTTCTTTGGTAAATGTAATTGGGCTTATAGATAAAAATAAGTATAATCATTTCACCGTACTAAACGATGAAATGCAGGTTTTGGGAGTTTTATACGAGGAGGACATAATACTTGGAGCTAAAGATTTTGGCAATATCACCATAGAAGAGCTTATGGAAAAGATTGAAGATATTCACAGATTCAGAAATATATAAAAATCATTGTTATTATTTAAACCTATATGATAAAATATAATGATGTGATTATGGATATAATCGCATCTTTTTGTATTTAATACGATATTGGAGGAATAGGGTTAATGAACAAAATTACTGATGATATATTATACAAGGTGGAAAAGCCGGCAAGGTATATTGGAGGAGAATTAAACAGTATTATTAAAGATAAAAACAGTGCTTATATAAGATTTGCATTTTGCTTTCCCGATGTTTATGAGGTAGGGATGTCTCATTTGGGAACTAAAATACTATACCATACCCTGAATCAAAGGGAGGATACTTATTGTGAAAGAGCCTTTGCTCCATGGCCTGATATGGAGGAGCAGCTGAGAAAGAATAAAATTCCTCTTTATACTTTGGAGAGTAAGGATTCCTTAAGGGAATTTGATTTTATTGGTTTTACCCTTCAATATGAGATGAGCTATACAAATATTTTAAATATGCTGGACATGGCAGGAATTCCTCTTAGGGCCTCCCAAAGAGATGAGAGCTTTCCTCTTGTGATAGCAGGCGGCCCCTGTGCATATAATCCTGAACCTCTGTATGATATTGCAGATGTATTTCAGCTGGGAGAGGGAGAAGAGGTTATCAACGAGATACTGGATCTTTATAAAAAGTGTAAAGGTAAATTAACTAAGGAAGAGTTCTTATTAAAGATTTGCAGCATTGAAGGAGTGTATGTACCTTCACTATATGAAGTGAGTTATAATAACGACGGCACCATAAGAGAGTTTAGACCTAAATTTAAAGAGGTTCCTGAAAAAATAACAAAAAGGTTTTTATCAAGCTTTGATGAAGCTGAATTTCCTGATAATCTTATAGTTCCTTTTACAGAAATAGTTCACGATAGGATTGTTTTGGAAACTTTCAGAGGCTGCACTAATGGCTGCAGATTTTGTCAAGCTGGAATGATTTACAGACCGGTAAGGGAAAGAAAAACAGCTACTCTTTTATCCCAGGCGGATAAGCTTTTGAAAAACACAGGGTATGAAGAAATATCACTAAGTTCTTTAAGTACCTGTGATTATTCTGACATTCAAAATCTTGTAAATACCCTTATGTTGGAGCATGGCAAAAATAATGTAGGTATAGCACTTCCTTCTATACGGGTAGATGCCTTTTCCGTGGATTTAATTAAGGCTATCCAAAAGGTGAGAAAAACAGGATTAACCTTTGCTCCTGAGGCAGGATCTCAAAGAATGAGGGATGTAATAAATAAAGGAGTTAATGAAGAAAGAATTATAGAAGCGGTTAAAAATGCTTTCGAATCCGGATGGTCTACCATAAAACTGTATTTTATGATAGGACTTCCCTACGAAAATGTGGAAGACTGCAAAGCTATAGGTGAGCTTTGTGAAAAGATTGCAGAGGAATATTTTAAAGTACCTAAAGAAGTGAGAAGCAAGGGGTTAAGGATTACAGCCAGTACATCAATATTTGTTCCTAAGCCTTTTACTCCTTTCCAATGGGCGCCTATGGAGTCTATGGAAACCGTGGTTGAAAAGATTAAAGCTGTTAAAAATTCAATCAGGAGCAGAGCTATTACCTACAATTATCATCATTCTGAAGTTTCATATCTGGAAGGGGTATTTGCCAGAGGAGACAGAAGGTTATGCGATGTTCTTATAAAGGCTTTTGAAAAAGGAGCAAAATTTGACGGTTGGAATGAATATTTCAATTTTCAAATTTGGAAGGAAGCCTTAGATGAATGCGGCGTGTCCGGAGATTTCTACGCATACAGGGAAAGAAGCATCGATGAAATACTTCCTTGGGATTTTATAGATATAGGAGTTAACAGAAGCTATTTAGTAAGAGAAAACGAAAAGGCTTTAAAGGAGCAGCTCACTCAAAACTGCAGGCTTGGATGCACAGGATGCGGAATCAACGTTAACTTTAAAGAAGGGAAGTGTTTTGACGGTGCGCTACTTAATTAAATTTACAAAAGAAGCAGATATTAAATTTGTAGCTCATTTAGATTTAATGAGGACCATTCAAAGGATAGTAAGAAGAGCTGGACTTCCTGCTTCCTATTCTAAGGGTTTCAATCCCCATATGTCCCTATCTTTGGCTCAGCCATTGGCTGTAGGAGTATACTCCTCCGGGGATTACATGGATTTGGAGCTGGAAGAAGAAAGAGATACCGAGGAAATAATAGAAAAACTCAATGAGTCCAGCCCCATAGGAATTAAATTTTTAAAAGCGGTAAAAGTAATTAGTGAAGATGATAGAAAGCTTCCCCAGTCAATGGCTCTTTTAGATGCTGCAAGATACACTATTAAAATAAAGAGCCTTCAGGGGGAAAAAGCTACAGAAGAATTTAAAGAGCTTATTAAAATGCCGGAATGGGTAACCTCTAAAAAGAGCAAAAAAGGAATTAAACAGGTAGACATAAAGCCCATGATTAAGGAATTAAAATACTGGAATAAAGATAATGAGCTTATAATAAATGCACTTATAAGCTGCGGAAGCAGGGAGAATCTTTCTGCAGAGCTTTTGTCATCCTATATTTCAGATAATTTAAAAAGCAGCGATAAAGAAGCCTTCATAGAGATTTCCAGAGAAGAAATGTACACTTTAAAAAATAATAAATTGGTTTCATTATTAAATTATGTGAGTTGATGATATATGAAAGATATTTTTATTGAAAGGACAAAAGATATACTGAGAATAGCAGTAAAAAAAGATGGCAGGCTTATGGAATGCTATATAGAAGACAATAGTGATGAACCTATGCCTGGTGAAATATATAAGGGCATAGTAAAAAATGTTATCCCTGCTATAAAAAGTGCTTTTATAGATATAGGAAGCAGTAAAAATGCATATATGTATCTGAATAAAAAAGTGAAAAAAGGCCAGGAAATTATGGTGGAGGTAGTTAAGGAAGGCATAGGGGAAAAGGGGCCCAAGGTAAGCGATGCTGTTTCTATACCCGGTAGAATGGCTGTTCTGCACACCTATGACGAAGATATCAGCTTTTCAAAAAAGATAAGAGAAAAAGGATTTATGGAAAAGCTGAGAAGAGAGCTTGCAAAGCCTGAAGGTATAGGTGTTACGGTAAGGACTAAGGCTGAAGGGGCAGCGACTGAGGAAATACAAAGGGAAGTTGATGAACTTTACAATAAGTATTTAGAAATAAAAAGGACTTTTGAATATACTTTAACTCCTAAGCTGATCTCCGGAGAAAACAGCATATTTTACAGGATACTTAGAGATGTAACCGATGAAAGCACCGAGAGTATTTATGTAGAAAGCCAGGAGGACTATGAATTTATTAAGGGATATCTGAAGGGTAAGGGAAATATAAATGTTAAGCTTCATAATGAAGTGAGAAGCATGTTTGATTATTATGGAATAGAAAAGGAAATACTGGCTTTAAGAGGAAATAGGATTAAGCTTCACTGCGGAGGAGACATAGTATTGGAGAAAACGGAAGCTTTATATGCCATAGACGTAAACACAGGAAAAAATGTTCACGGAGGAAATATTGAAAATACGGCCTACATAACTAATTTAGAGGCGGCAGAGGAGGCTGTAAGGCAGATAAGGCTTAGAAACCTAAGCGGTATAATAATTATAGACTTTATAGATATGAAGGATGAAGAACACAAAAATAAAATAATAAAAAAGCTTAACGAAGGGTTTTCAACGGATTCCAATAAAGCGGTAGTGCATCCTTTTACAGAACTTGGGCTGGTTCAGATTGCCAGAAGAAGAAGAGGGAAAAATATATCAGAGTATATCGAAGAAAAATGTAAGGAATGCGGCGGAGCCGGTATAAGGCTAAAGTTTGACTATGTAATGCTCCTTATAAGAAATGAAATTATAAGGCTTGAAAAAGAAAATAGCATAAAAAGCATTCTCATTGAATTAAACCCTATCTACAGTCATGATGTACAAAATGATCTGCTGCATTTTATAACGCAAATAAATGGTTTTAATAAGGATATTTATGTAAAATACACTGACAGTTTTGAGTATTTTAAGGTTGAACCTCTCATCTTTTTAAAGCAGATGGAGGAGCTTAAGGAATATAAACTCCAGAGAGTTAATAATTAAAATAAATTTCTTTACAAAGATATGGGTATATGGTAAAATTGCTTTTGTAAACCGCACACCATTGGTTTTTTATAAAACAACTCC